>NZ_JAJJZF010000026.1:0-62655 GCF_020966275.1 Pseudoalteromonas sp. MB41
AGCAAATTAACATTTAGTCTTCGATAACAGAAATAACTGTATTGACCAAGAACCTGCGTTAAGCGGTTAGACCCACCCTTGATAGCCTGTAAAGTGATTAGTGTGTTAAAACACCGAGTAGGAGAAGAGGCACAAGGGCGCGAATACATCATAGGGCCGAGGTAGCTCCTCATTATGAGCCCGCATATAAGTACGCAGTCTAACAAAATTAACGAAGGGTATTGTGCAATAGGAGGAGTCCATATAAGGCACTTTAGTGCCGAAAGTGTCTGATATGCCCTTCATACAACACCCCTGACATTCACGGCTAAAGCCGTTCCCACGCTTTGTAATCAGATGTTTAATAACGATTCCCATGTTGTTTAATCATGATGACAAAAATGAAGGGGTTTATTGAATCACTCACTTTACGCTAAACTAATACCATTCCGCTTAAATATCTGATCTAATATAGGCTATATAAAATCACCGGTTAATAACATTGAACCAAAACATAGCTGAACAGCTTTTAGCGCTTTCGCGAAAAGAACCAAACGCACGAAAACGCATACGATTACTCGCAGTGTCATTATTTTATGGGAGTCCATAAATCTCCTACGGTGTTTAATCACGATGTATCGATCAAAGGGGAAGAGTGGGCTGAAATCTTTAAAGCTGTCTACTTCGCCTAGCGCTGATTCGTCCTTTATTAATGAGTCTTCTAACAGCGTTGTGCACGATGAATCACCTTATGATCAGCGACCGTTCAGTAAATTAACTTTGCTTTGTTTATGGCTTTGATTTAGGATCAAATGAGTTTAAAAGCAAGAACTAATAGCCAGTGTCTAGATTACTTATTTGTTTATTATTATTTTTTTCGAGTGCGTCAGTATTTGCAGTTGAAGTAACCAACTTATACCAAGATACCCTTAAAGTGGCTGATAAATCACGCGATGCTCGCCTAGCAGCAAGCCGTGAAGCGCTTCTGAATGTATTGGTTAAAGTGAGTGGCGACACGAGTGCGGATCAAAATCCAACCGCGAAAGAGCGCACGAAAGACATTTCAGATTACATGCTTAAATTCGAATACGACGAAAAAGCAGATGGCACTTTAAATCTCGTCGTAAAATTTGAAGCGAATAAAATCAATGCGTTAATTAAAGATTTAAATCTTCCACTATGGGGGACTCGTCGTCCATTGGTGGCAATTTGGCTTGCAATTGAAGATAACTGGCGTCGCGAACTTGTGACACAAGAAAGTTACCCTCAGCTTGAACAGCTTATATATGATAAAGCAGGTCGCCGCGGTTTACCCGTTGTTGTTCCATTGCTTGATTTAGAAGATCGAGCCATTGTCGGTATACCAGAAGTATGGGGGAACTTTTCAGACCCTGTGGAGCGAGCTTCAAGTCGTTACAGTGCTGAAAGAAGTATTACTGCGCGCATGTATAAACAGCAGGATTCTGAAACGTGGGTGCTTGATTGGCGGTTTACCAATGATGAATTGTTTGAATCGAATCGCTTGGTGGGTGATAAGCAACAAATTGTGGCTGATATGGTAGATAGCCTAGCAGGCGGCTTAGCGCTTGAGTACGCCATTGATCCTACCATGATTGGGCAACTCGCAACCGCAACCTTTCATTTAAAAGGAATTACGAACTTTGTTGATATTGAGTTTGCAAAACGTCGCTTAGAAAGTTTAAGTGTTGTTACACAAGCACAAATTGCTGTTCGTACTCCTGACTCCGTACAATTTGTTGTGAATCACACTGGCAGTATGAATGATTTTAGAAAAGCATTAGAACTTGATAGTGCTTTTAAAGCCTACCAAAACCCAAGAGATTTTTATCAAGTCGTCAACAACGATGAACTAGAGTATCAATGGCAGGGGCTTTAACACTCGTGCAAGAACCTATGCAAATGGCATTGCCAGTAACGTTGCCTGATGATGAAACATTTACATCGTATTTTGGTGGTGAAAACTCGCTTGAAGTCAGCCACTTGAAAGATGCTTTTACTAAGTTAAATAGCAAGTTTCAATACACATATTTGTGCGGTTTAGGTGACTCAGGCAAGTCACACTTACTTTATGCAACCTGTATACACGCGCAAGAACTGGGTCTATCAACGATGTTGTTATCGATGCGAGAGGTCATTGATTTTGGTCCAGTTGTGCTCGAAGGATTAGAAACGCTCGATGTTCTATGTATTGATGACTTGCACCTTATTGCAGGGAATGATGCGTGGGAAAAAGGCCTTTTTAACTTTTTTAATCGCTTTAACGAGCCGAGCAAGTTTTTAGTGGTAACGGCTGATTTGCTTCCAGACATGTTGCATATTAATTTGCCCGACTTGGAGTCGCGTTTAAAGTGGGGCACAACGTTGCAAATTCGTTCTATGAGCGATGATGATAAAGCAGAAGCGCTAGTACGTCGTGCTCATATGCGTGGCCTTGAATTAACCGATGAGTGTGCCCGCTTTTTATTAACCCGATTAAGTCGTGATATGCGAGCATTATTGGATGTATTGGACAAACTTGACCATGCATCGATGGCTGCACAAAGAAAATTAACTATTCCTTTCATAAAATCAACGTTAAAGCTTTAGTAGGGCTAGAATCTAGTCCTTGCTTTCAGTTATCATTAGCTATTACAAAATCCTCTGTGAAAAACCAGGTACTCAATGAACTTAGAAAATATTTTAGCGCAAGCACTTGAGGCTGTAGCCAGTGCGAGTGAAATCGCGCAATTAGAAGATATCAGGGTTAATTACCTTGGTAAAAAGGGTGAAATCACCAACTTACTTAAAACGCTTGGCAAGATTGCCCCTGAAGAGCGTAAAGAAGCGGGTCAAGTGATTAACCAAGCAAAACAAGAAGTACAAACAGCAATCAACGAAAAGCGTGAGTTACTAGCAAGTAAGGCTCTTGAAGAAAAGCTAGCCGCAGAAACGATCGACGTAACATTACCTGGACGTGTTATGCCAACAGGTGGCTTACACCCAGTAACTCGTACAATTGAGCGAATTGAGAGCTTTTTCGGCGAATTAGGTTTTGCGGTTAAATCAGGCCCTGAAGTTGAAGACGATTTTCATAACTTCGACGCATTAAATATTCCTGAGCATCATCCAGCGCGTGCGGATCACGATACTTTCTATTTTAATCCTAAGCTTGTGCTACGTACGCAAACAAGTGGTGTGCAAATTCGTACTATGGAAACGGAACAGCCGCCATTGCGTATTATCTCTCCTGGTCGTGTATACCGTAACGATTATGACCAAACGCACACGCCGATGTTCCACCAAGTGGAAGGCTTGATGGTTGATACAGATGTTAGTTTCACAGAGTTAAAAGGTATTCTTCACGATTTTCTACGTAACTTCTTTGAAGAAGATATGGAAATTCGTTTCCGTCCATCTTACTTCCCATTTACTGAGCCATCAGCAGAGGTTGACGTAATGGGTAAAAACGGTAAATGGTTAGAAGTACTTGGTTGTGGCATGGTACACCCTAACGTTCTTAAATCAGTAGGTATCGATCCTGAAAAATACACCGGCTTTGCATTCGGTATGGGTGTAGAGCGCTTAACAATGTTACGTTATGGCGTAAATGACTTACGTGCATTTTTCGAAAACGATTTAAAATTCCTAAACCAGTTCCGTTAAGAGTGAAGAAAAAAAATGAAATTTAGTGAAAAGTGGTTAAGAGAGTGGGTTAACCCAGCAATCGACACGCAGGCTCTTTCGGAACAGTTATCAATGGCTGGTCTTGAAGTGGATGGCGTGGAGCCCGCAGCGGCAGAATTTACCGGTGTTGTTGTTGGGGAAGTTGTCGAATGTGGTCAGCACCCAGATGCAGACAAACTACGTGTGACTAAAGTAAATGTTGGCGGTGATGAGCTTCTTGATATCGTGTGTGGTGCACCAAACTGCCGTCAAGGACTAAAAGTAGCTGTTGCCACGGTTGGTGCAGTTTTACCTGGCGACTTTAAAATTAAAAAAGCCAAGCTTCGTGGTCAACCCTCACATGGTATGCTGTGCGCATTCGTTGAATTAGGGATCAGCGAAGAAGGCGACGGCATCATGGAATTGCCAGCTGATGCACCAATCGGTACAGATTTACGCGAGTATTTAAACCTAGATGACAACATCATTGATGTTGACCTTACACCAAACCGTGGTGACTGTTTAGGCATAAAAGGTCTTGCCCGTGAAGTGGGTGTTCTAAACAGTATTGATGTTAATACACTTGATATTGCGCCAGTTGCTGCAACGATCGACGACAAAGTTTCAATTGAACTTGTTAACGATGATGCCTGTCCTCGTTATTTAGGTCGTGTAATCAAGGGAATTAACTTAGATGCACAGACACCACTTTGGATGGTAGAAAAGCTGCGCCGCAGTGGTATTCGTTCAATCGACCCAGTGGTTGATGTAACAAACTACGTGTTATTAGAGCTTGGCCACCCAATGCACGCATTTGACTTAAATGCGATTGAAGGCGGCATTAAAGTTCGCAGCGCTCATGCGGGCGAAGAGTTGGTCCTTCTTGATGGCAACACAGCTAAACTGAATGAGTCTACGCTTGTTATTGCAGATCACAACAAAGCGCTTGCTATTGCAGGTATTTTTGGTGGCGAAAAGTCAGGTGTGACAGAATCAACCTCTGATATTTTATTAGAAAGTGCGTTTTTCAACCCAGTTGCTATTGCGGGCCAAGCACGTAGTTACGGTCTTCACACAGATGCATCACATCGCTATGAGCGCGGTGTTGACTTTGCCTTGCAAAAAGATGCAATGGAGCGTGCAACAGCACTGTTACTTGATATTGTAGGTGGTGAAGCAGGTCCAGTCGTTGAAGCGGTTGCAAATGATAAATTGCCAAAAGTAACTGAAGTGCGTTTACGCCGTGAGCGTTTAGACCGTGTCATTGGTTATCACATTGATGATGCAAAAGTTACTGATATCCTAACGCGTTTAGGCTTAGACGTGAAAATTGTCGATGGTGTATGGAGCGCTGATGTACCTAGTTACCGCTTTGATATCCGTATCGAAGAAGACTTAATTGAAGAAGTGGCGCGTGTGTTTGGTTATAACAGCATTCCAAACGTAGCGCCGACAGCTAAGCTAAAAATGACTAACCACAATGAATCACATGTTGCGGTTACTAAATTCCGTAACACTTTAGTGACACGTGGTTATCAAGAAGCGATAACATACAGCTTCGTAGACCCTAAAGCACAAGCAATCCTGCATCCGCAAAGTGATGCATTGATATTACCGCACCCAATTTCAGTTGAAATGTCAGCGATGCGTGTAAGCTTAATGCCTGGCTTGTTGGCATCATTGGTGTATAACCAAAATCGTCAGCAACCGCGTGTTCGTTTGTTTGAACATGGCTTAAAATTCTTACGTGACGAACAGGCCGAAAACGGGGTAAACCAAGTTGCGGTAATCGGTGGTGTGATTTCGGGTCTTGCTCATGGTGAACATTGGGTTCAAGAAAAGCGTCCTGTTGATTTTTATGACTTAAAGGGCGATGTTGAAGCACTTTTAGCTATTAGCAACGATATGTCACGTTTTGAGATAAAAGCAGAACAGTCAGATGGCTTACACCCTGGTCAATCTGCCGTTATTTATGCTGATGGTAAAAAGGTTGGTTTCTTTGGTGCGGTTCACCCGCAAGTACAAAAGTCGCTAGATATCAATAACACAGCATTCGTGTTTGAAATTGAAATGTCGGCTCTTGAAAAAAGAAAATTACCTGAAGCAGTTGCAGTGTCGAAATTCCCGTCAAACCGCCGTGATATCGCGATTTTAGTGGAAGATCACGTGAAATCGGGTGATATTTTTAAGGTCATAGAAAAAGTTGGCGGAAATCAATTGGTTGACCTAAACTTATTCGATGTGTATAAGGGCAAAGGTATTGAGCCAAATTATAAGAGTTTGGCGATTGCTCTAACACTGCAAGCGGTTGATAGAACGCTCGAAGAGAAAGATATCAATCAAGTAGTTGATAATGTGGTGGCCGCATTGGCCGAACAATTTAACGCATCGTTGAGGGACTAGATATGGCGCTTACTAAAGCCGACATAGCTGAACACCTATTTGAAAAACTCGGGATCAATAAAAAAGATGCCAAAGATTTAGTTGAAGCGTTTTTTGAAGAAATCCGCTCAGCGCTAGAAAAAGGCGAGCAGGTTAAGCTCTCTGGATTTGGTAACTTTGATCTTCGAGATAAAAAAGAACGTCCAGGCCGTAATCCGAAAACAGGCGAAGACATCCCTATTTCGGCACGCCGAGTTGTGACCTTTAGACCAGGTCAGAAGCTTAAAACTCGTGTGGAAGTTGGTACAAGCAAATCAAAATAAGAAAAGGCAGCATTCGCTGCCTTTTTTATTTTTAAAAGCCTCGGGGCGAGACAAATTCGCCAGCTTGAATGCTGTCGTAAGTTTTTTGTGCGAGCTCATTGAGGCTGTCGAGACTTTTACCAGAAACGGTGAGCTTGTGCTCAATCGGCAAAATATCAACACTTTCAAACCCTGATAATTGTGCAACACGTGCGAATGTGTAAGCGTGCTTATATTTTTCGTGTTTGTAAAATAAGCTTACAAGTGTTGGATAAATTTCTGGGTTAGGTGTTTGACCCGCCTTATTTAGCTCTAATGTTTTGTAGAGCAGATCAATGGTTTTTTCATCGTCAAACTTGACATAGTAACTGGCTAAGAAAAATTGTATTTCTGCATTTTCTGTTACGCGTTTATCTTGTTTGTTCTCTAAAGCAAGTAATTTTGATAACGCTGATTGGTCGTTATTGCGTGACCAATGGTAATAGAGTAGCCCTGGATGATTGGTATCTTTTGTGTCTTGGAAGATACGTGTCATTTCTTTAATACTGGTTAAATGACCTTCCACACGAGATGTGGTTTTTTCTTTTAACTTAATATGCTCAATTTTTGCTGCCAAAGACACACATTGATTATATTTTTCAAAGTCTTTCAATAATTGATATTTGTTTTCGTCAGTGGGTGACTTATATTCAACATAACGTTGAATTATCACATCGGCACGTTGTTCTTTGCAGTGGCTATCTTTGTTTAGATCACTACAAAAACCCGGTGTTTCGTCGCACACTTTAGCCAGTGTAAGCGGATCTTCACACCCTGTTAATGCCAATAAACCAAGCAAAACGCTTGCTCTTAGTAACATTCCTTAACCTCGAGTTAATAAATACGACTTTATTCTAGCGCAATGAATTGTTCTGTAACAGTGGAGAATCAGTTGAGTTTAAATTAGAATACCCCTGCCTGAGATGTGTTGCTCTCAAATCACAGCATATTTTTAAGGCTATCCGTTCAAAATTGTTTAATTAGGTAAAAAAAATGACCTCATCTCACGAGTTAGAATACACAAACAGCTGGCAAGAACGCCAAGATTACGCAGAAAGCATGCAACCAATTATTGGTCGCCTATACCGTAACCGCGGTATCGAAATTGCTGTTTATGGCCGCCCGCTTGTTAATGCTAGCCCTATCGATATCATCAAAGCCCACAAAACTGTTGCTCAGTTTGAAGGCACTAAATTACGTTTGCGCGAGAGCTTCCCGTTTTTAGAAGCCATCAGCAAAATGGATTTAAACTCAGCACGCATCGATATTGGTAAATTAGCATACGGTTATTTATATAACGATGCCGCTAAAGGCCGTTCTGTTGAAGAGTATTTAACTGAAGAGCTTGCTGAAATTGCGAATGCAGAGCGCAAAGAGCCACGTGACGTTGTTTTATATGGTTTTGGCCGAATTGGTCGTTTGTTAGCTCGTTTATTAATTGAAAAATCAGGTCCTTATGCAGACTTACGCTTACGCGCGATAGTTGTACGTGGCGGTAAAGACGGTGACCTTGAAAAGCGTGCAAGTTTATTGCGTCGTGACTCAATCCATGGTCCTTTCAATGGTTCTATTACGATTGATAAAGAGCGCAATGCAATTAAAGCGAACGGTAGCTACATCCAAGTTATCTATGCTAACTCACCTAACGAAATTGATTACACTGCATACGGTATCGACAACGCGCTTATAGTTGATAATACTGGTATCTGGAAAGACGAAGCAGGTCTTGGACTTCACCTAGAATCAAAAGGCGCTTCAAAAGTACTTTTAACTGCGCCTGCGAAAGGTAATATTAAAAATATCGTTTACGGTGTAAATAACAAAGATATCAAGCCTGAAGATAAAATTGTCTGTGCAGCAAGCTGTACAACAAATGCAATCACACCAACGCTTAAAGCATTAAACGATAAGTTTGGTATTAAGAATGGCCACGTTGAAACGGTTCACTCTTATACAAATGACCAAAACTTAATCGACAACTACCACAGTGCTGAGCGTCGTGGTCGTGCTGCGGCACTTAACATGGTTATCACTTCGACAGGTGCTGCTAAAGCTGTATCAAAAGCATTACCTGAACTTGAAGGTAAACTGACGGGTAACGCTATCCGTGTACCTACACCTAACGTATCAATGGCTATCTTAAACCTTAACCTTGAAAAAGGCACAACCGTTGAAGAGTTAAATGCTTTCTTACGTGATACTGCGCTGCATTCAGATTTACGTGACCAAATCGATTACACAGCATCAACAGAAATCGTATCTACAGACTTAGTGGGCAGCCGCTATGCAGGTGTTGTAGATTCACAAGCGACGATTGTTGATGACAACCGTGTTGTACTTTACGTTTGGTACGATAACGAGTTTGGTTATAGCTGCCAAGTAGTACGTTGTATGCGTGATATGGCTGAAGTAACGTTCCCAAGCTTACCTCGCTAATACCTAACGTGATAAATTTAAAAGCCAGCATATTGCTGGCTTTTTTAGTCGTGAAAGTTTTTGCAAATTTTCTGCATGTGGTAGGCTGTATTTAGTCTGCTACATATTACTAACAAAACGTCCTAATCGGTGCGTTGACTTAATTCTTATCTAATGACTACGTCGTTAAGAATTATTTTTAAGCAATAGGTTTATAGAATGAAAATTACCAGCAATTTTGACAGTGGTAACATCAAGGTTATTGAAGCCGTTGACCCGCTGAATATTCAATTAGAAATCAATAAAGATAATCAGTCTGATTTTTTCCAGTGGTTTCACTTTCGTCTAGAAACAACCCCATTTCAAAACCACAAGTTACATATCAACAACTTAGAAAATTCAGCCTACCCAGATGGTTGGGAAGGTTACCATGCTGTTGCGTCTTACGACCGTCAAACGTGGTTCCGTGTCCCTTCAGAGTACGCAAATGGCACACTATCATTTGAAATGGAACCAGAGTGTGGCAGCGTGTATTTCGCGTATTTTGCGCCATACAGCTATGACCGTCATTTAGATTTATTAGCATGGGCACAAAGCCAGCACGCTTGTGAGCTTGAAACACTCGGCGAAACGTTAGATGGTCGTGACATGAGTGTGCTACGTGTTGGTATTCCAAGCAGTGATAAGAAAACAATTTGGATTACTGCACGCCAACACCCAGGCGAAACGATGGCTGAGTGGTACGTTGAAGGTTTACTACATAAATTACTTGATGATGAAGACCCACATGCCGCTGCACTTTTATCAAAAGCGGTGTTCTACATTGTGCCAAACATGAACCCAGATGGCAGCGTTCGTGGTCATCTGCGTACCAATGCTAAAGGCGTGAACTTAAATCGTGAATGGCAAACGCCAAGCATGGAAAATAGCCCTGAAGTATTCTTAGTGCTAAATAAAATGCGTGAAACAGGCCTTGATATGCACCTAGATATTCATGGTGACGAAGCTATTCCATATAACTTTGTTGCGGGCAGCGAAGGTATTCCGGGATACGATGACCGCTTAAAAGAGCTTGAAGACAGCTTCAAAGCAGCGCTATTAACAGTGACACCTGAATTCCAAGATGAGCACGGTTATCCGAAAGATGAACCAGGCCAAGCGAACTTAACGGTTGGTTCTTCTGCAGTTGCTCATGAGTTTAATGCTTTGGCGTACACTGTTGAAATGCCATTTAAAGATAATAACGATTTACCAGATCCTGACTATGGCTGGTCAGATCGTCGCTCGTATCAATTTGGTCAAGATACACTAGCGGCCATTGTTAACGTTGTCGATAAATTACGATAACGAGTCTAATCCAATGACGGGCATCAGCGAATACTGATGCCCGTCCTTGTTTCTGCTACATATCACGTAATTAGATTTGTTATATTGAAAATTAACTGTTAACAAGGTTGGTTGATTTAAGTTAATATTCAATACGTTTAGCTGAGAAGTAAATTAATCTTAGTATTTATTTCTCGCATCTATATGTATGTCGCGCATTCTCACAAGCTAACGCCGAGTATCGTAACTAACAATAAAAAATATAATCATAGAGGATATCCATGGAAGCTTTTGTAAGCGCCGTTAATGACGTAGTCTGGAGTAGTGCACTCATCTATTTATGTCTTGGCGCAGGTCTGTTTTATTCCGTTTTAACCCGTTTTGCTCAAGTTAGACATTTCAAAGAAATGTGTAAGTTGCTACTAAGCTCAAACAGTTCTAATACCGGTATTTCATCATTTCAAGCTTTGGCAGTTTCGTTATCAGGCCGTGTTGGTGTTGGTAACATCGCAGGTGTAGCTGCAGCAATTGGTTTTGGTGGCCCCGGTGCTATTTTTTGGATGTGGGTCGTGGCATTTTTAGGAGCCAGTACCGCGTATGCAGAATCAACACTAGGTCAAATTTATAAATCAGAAGAAGATGGCCAGTATCGCGGTGGCCCTGCTTATTACTTTGATCGTTGCTTACAACAAAAGTGGTTAGCAGTGCTATTTGCTGTGTCGGCAATTATCGCATGCGGTGTATTTTTACCAGGTGTACAAGCGAATGCGGTAGGTAACGCATTTACCCAAGTGTTTGGCGAAGGTACATTAGTGAGCACAAGTTTTGGTGATGTTGGTAGCTTTAAACTGGTTGCACTTGCGATCATTTTGATTGTGTTAGCGTTCATTATTTTTGGTGGCATTAAACGTATTGCCAACTTTACTCAAATCGTTGTGCCATTTATGGCTCTTGGTTACATTGTTCTTGCTTTAATCGTGGTATTTATAAACCTTGATAAAGTACCGGGTATTTTTTCACTTATTATTACTGATGCATTTACGGCTCAAGCGGGCTTTGGTGCAGCGATAGGTTGGGGTGTAAAACGCGGTATATACTCAAATGAAGCGGGTCAGGGTACGGGGCCGCATGCTGCTTCAGCCGCTGAGGTTGATCACCCAGCACAACAAGGATTAGTGCAAGCTTTTTCAGTCTATGTTGATACTATCTTTGTATGTACAGCAACGGCATTAATGATTTTAATTACTCAACAATATAATATCGTAGGTGAATTACCTGAAGGGCAATTCATTGTTCAAAACGTTGATGCAGCAACTGAAATTGGCTCAGCAGCCTTTACGCAAATGGCATTATTTAGTGTGTTTGGTGGTTTTGGCCAGGCGTTTGTTGGTATTGCGTTGTTTTTCTTTGCATTTACGACAATTCTTGCTTATTACTATATCGCAGAGACAAACGTTGCTTACTTAAATCGTTATTTCAAGGGGAGCATTCCACTTGTTCTTGTAAAGCTCGTTATTATGTTTATGGTGGCATACGGTATGGTTAATAGCTCTGGGTATATCTGGGCTATTGGTGATATCGGTGTTGGCTTAATGGCGTGGATTAATATTGTGGGCATTTTAGCTATCTTTTTCGTGGCTAAGCCTGCGCTTAATTGTTTACGCGATTATGAAGAGCAAAAGAAAGCCGGTGGCGAAATTACATTCGACCCTATTAAGTTAGGGATTAAAAATGCCACATTCTGGGAAAAACGCCTTGAACAAAAGGCAAAAGATAAATCATAAGTTGCTAAAGCAATAAACTTAAAGTGTGGGTTAGAGCGTCTTAGTTATTACTATTTTCGAATCTTCACGATTGAATGCAATTCGAAAAAGACATCGACTCATAAAACAAGTACAATAAAGGGCGCCTAAAGGCGCCTTTTTTATGCGTAGTATGGAGAAAGATATGGCGATTATTAGTTGCCCGCAATGTGCAAAATCAATATCTGACAAACATAAACAATGTCCTCATTGTGAGTGCCAAGTCACTGAGCTGAGCAATGAGCAGTTGCAGCAAATGCAAAAAGAAACGCGCATTCGTAAACAGCAAAAGTTTATGAATCATTCTTTCCTCGCACTGATTTTATTTTTAGGGGGCTTTTTCTGTTATTACTTTATTCACCCTGAAGCAGAATCTTTAGAGTGGTATGCCTATTCGGCAGCCATGGCAGTAGGCTTTGTATGGTATATTGTAAGCCGTATCTATTTAGTTGTTTTAAAAAAGAAAAAGTAACATGAATATTGATCACATCGTTAAGAATATCACCCCAGAAGTATTTGAACGTCTTCAGTATGGCGCATCAACAGGCAAATGGCCTGATGGCACAGTATTGACTGAAGAGCAAAAACAACAAACCGTTCAACTCGTGATGCTTTATCAAGCTAAAGTTTCGCAGACCAATGAGCAGTTTACCATTGGTGCCAATGGTGAAATGGTGCAAAAGAGCAAAGCTCAATTGCAAAAAGAATTCGCATCTGAAAATGAAATAGCTAGGTTTAGTGAAAATGATCTTTAAACACCTATTTACACCGAAATGGAAACACCCTAAGAGCCAAGTTCGTTTGGCTGCTGTTGAACGCCTTGACTCAGAACGTGATGTCAACATTTTGAATAGCATCGCGCTTGAAGACAGTTCAGCAGAAATCCGTAAAAAAGCATTGAATAAAGTAAATGATATTGTTTTATGGTGGCAAGTATATAAACAAGATCAGGCATTAAAAGAGATTGCCGAACAGCATATAAATCAAGCGGTGTTAAACACCGACAGTCAGCTTGATGAGAGCATAAAAAACGAATTCATTGAACGTTTTGCACCCGTTAAAACACTTGAAAAACTCGCGTTTGCAGAAAAAGAAATTCAAGTGCGTGTTAAGTTACTAAAACGCTTAGCTAACCCAAACCTAGTTGATAAAGCTTTCAAAGAAGGAAGCGAAGAGTTACAGCTCAAATTAGTTGAACTTGTAATTCAACACCAACTGTCTAAACCACTTTTGAAACATGCTAAAGGTGAAGCGCATACGCAACTTGCTGCCCATTTAGAAAATGAGCGTTTAGCCGCTGAAATGCCGGCTAAAGTTGAAGCTGATACCCGAATTGTACTTGCTAAACTTAATGCACTGCGTGAAAAAAGTGATTTCAACCTAGTATCTCAGCAACATGCTGATTTACTACAGCAATGGCAGGCCATCGAGTTAAAGTGGCTAACGGATGAACAAGTCAACTTATTAGATAAAAAATACTCAGCCATTATCGCAAAGTTAGATACACATCTTGCGATACTTAGCAAAGAGCATGAGGCGCAGCAGCAAAAGCTTGCAGAGCAACAGCGTCAAGTGTTGGCACTGGCTACTTTAGAAGCGCTAGGCGAAGAAATTGAAAATGCATTACAGCTCGGTCTAGAGACCCCAGAACAAATACAGCAAGATTGGCTTGAAGCGAAAGTAAGTCAAGCAAAAGAGGCACTTGCTGAGACTGAGCTTGCTGACAATCAAAATGTACGTGATGTGAAACAGCATTTAGCGAATTTGTTTAAACAAGTGGAGCAGTTACCACAGTTAGTTGCTGCGATTGCTGACTATAAAGCGGCATTCGATGCTTTATCTGCGGTTACGACAAGCGACGATGAAACACAGTTTGATACGCTAAATAAAGAGTTTGAGCAGAAAAGCAAATTCGCGCGAAAAAAACTCTCGCATATCCCGTCTCGCCTACAAGGGCGCTTTAAAGCTAACTTAACGGAATGTGTGAAAGCGTGGCAACATGCTATGTTGCCATTAACGAGTAAGTTTGACAAAAACCAACAAGCCGCGAAGCGCAAAGCACGTGATGTTAAACGTTTGATTGATCAAGGTCGTTTTAATGTTGCCTTTGGTGTTTTTAAAGGATTTGAAGAGTTATATGAGACATTAACCGAGTCTTATAAGCAGCCATTAAATACATTAAAAGCAGATCTTGAGGCACAGCTAGCAGAAGCGAAAGACTGGCAAAAATATGCATCGGCGCCGAAGCGCGACGCTATTTTACAAGAGGTCAGTGAGCTTGTTGCAACGCCATGTACCGATCCTAAACAGCGTGCTGAGCAAGTTAAACAATTACGCCGTCGTTGGAATGAATTAGGTCGCTTAGATACTGATGCTGAAAAACAGCAGGGTGAACTTTTTGATCAACACATTGAAGTTTTGTTCACGCCTTGTCGTGAGTATTTTGCAGAGCAAGAGCAGTTGCGCGAGCACGCAAAAACACAGCGTTTAGATATTATTGCACAAATGCAGCAATTAGCTGAGCTTGATGCACAGACCGATGATTTTGACTGGAAACAGTTTGAAAGTAAGTATAACCGCATCAGTAAATCATGGCGTTCTGCGGGTAATGTAGACCCTAAAACGTATCGTGAATTACACAGCGAGTTCAAAACGGTTCAGTCGCAAGTGAATGCGAAGTTAGCTGCATTTCACAAAGCCAATGCGGAACAGAAAAGTGCCCTCGTTGAGCAGGCAACACTACTTTCTCAATCTGACGACCTTGCAACCGCATGTCAGCAATTAAAGGCATTGCAACAAACATGGCAAACAATTGGTTTTGCTGGCATGAAAGCAGAAAACACGTTATGGCAGCAATTTAGACGTGTCAACGATGAGACATTTGCAAAGCGTAGCGCAGAGTTTGAAATACAAAAGCAAGCTCAACAGCAGAATGATGAAGTCGCTGCAGTGGAATTAACCGAGCTTGAGTCTGCGTTAGGCAGTGTGGTTCACTTAGCACAACTTAAAGACTTAGCGGCTAAATTATCGGCATTAGACTACTCTAAATCACTTAGTGGTCGAGTTGCGCAATTAGAAAGTGCCATCGCGGCGAAAACAGAGGTGCTTGGTAAACAAGCTGAACAATCAAAGCTAGCTGCTTTGTTTAGTGCCCTAGAAGAGGGCAGTACTATACCGGCTCAATTTCAGGCTTCGTTAACAACAGCATTAACTGCGCAGCAGTTGTTGACACGTATTGAAATTTTAGCAGGGGTTGAATCAGCCGATAGCCAATTACGTATGACAGAGCAAGTTGCAATGCTTGATGATAAGCATCGTGGCGAACAGGCTGATGTTTACTACTATCTAAAACAACTTTTAGCGGTCAGTGAAGGTTCAGTTTCACCTGACACACTAGCTAGGCTTAAAGTTATATTCGCAATTTAACGATTAATAGCAATCGATTAAGGTATTTAGTTTTCTCTCAAGATAAGTGGGGTGTCATATCCTACTTATCTTGATTATTGAAAGATTAAATAAGTTAACATGGTTGATTTAAGCCGCTTTTAAAGCGGCTTTTTTGAGGAAAAAAATGAGAATTTTAATATTACTTACGTGTTTATTTTTAGGGGCGTGTAAGAGCACAGATCAAGGTGTCTCTGTTTATTCATTTACAAATTCAGAAATAGAAACTGCACTTGCAAATCAGTTACCAAAACTCAGTGAACAAATTAAGTTGATGGGTTTGCCAGTTGATTTTTCAGTAAATGACTTAAGTGTTAACGTTGGTCCAGATAAACGCGACGTAGTCGTTTTAGGCGCAGACTCAAGTGCAGTGATTAAAGCGTTTGCACTTAAATACCCAGTAAGATTAAAACTAAAAATCGAAGGCAGTCCTTTCTATGACAGTGAGAAAAAAGCGGTGTTTCTTCGTAATGTGAAATTAATAGACACCACGGTCGATACTGCTGGGTTTAAAGGTAATTTAAACTTACTAGATGAGCAAGCGATGCAAGTTATAAATAGCTTTTTAGCCGTTAATCCAGTTTATAAACTAAATATGAATGACCCTAAAGTGGCACTACTAAGTAAGTTACCTTTGGATATGAAAGTATCACAGGGTGAAATTCTCTTAGTACCTACTCTCTAGAAAGGGTATTAGCAAGCAGTGTAAAAAGCGGCAAAATGCCGCTTTTTTAATGTATTGAGTGCGTCAATTTAAAAATAGTTAAGTCGTTTTTCTAAAAACGTCAGTGTAATTTTGTAAACGTCAAACTTAGTCGCCAACTGACTATCACCAATCCGTAAAAATAGATAATCATTTTGAGTGATAAAACCTGTGCCACCTGCGACAAAAATGTCTGATTTACGACTGCATGGATGCAGGAGGTAGAGCAATGCAGGAGCAATTGCCGAAAACAACTAAATAGCGACATTTTTACCTTATTATTGACGCGGTTTTATTGCCTAAACATAGACCACTTAATTAAGCCAATTGGTATAACAGTCCTTTATTACTTTACTTGTTTGCTAATCAAAAGCTTGTCATAATGCTCGTGATATTTCGCGAGTGGAACCTATGTATGATTAAGGAATTTTTAAACGACCCAACATTATTACTCAATGCGGTAGGTGAAGGGATTTATGGCTTTGACTTATCGGGCAATGCGGTGTTTGTTAACCCTGCCGCAGAGCGCATGACGGGGTGGCATGCCGATGAGTTATTAGGTAAAAAAATTCACCAATATCATCATCATACTAGAAAAGATGGCTCGCCTTATCCTGCCGACGAATGTCAGATATATTGCACCATGTTTGATGGCAAGCACCGGCATGTAACCGATGAGGTGTTTTGGCGCAAAGATGGAAGCCATTTTGCAGTAGAATACACCTCAACACCTGTCTATAAGAATGGTGAGCTGATAGGGGCTGTCGCGATTTTTCGCGACGTTTCAAAACAACAGCAAACCGAACTCGCTTTGCGTGATGCATTGGCGCAAGTACAGCACTTATCTGAACAATTACAAGAAGAGAATGCTTATCTTATTTCTGAGTTAAATGAAGATTGGCAAGATTCGGGTCTTGTTGGAAAAAGTCACTCATTTCAAACGATGCTTGAACAAATTACCCTTGTCAGCCAAACAAACAGCACAGTGCTTATTTTGGGGGAGAATGGCACAGGTAAAGAACTTGTCGCACGTAACTTACATCGTTTGAGTACGAGAGCTGAGCAACCTTTTATCAAAGTAAATTGTGCTGCATTCTCAGCAAATTTGATCGAATCTGAATTATTTGGTCATGAAAAAGGGGCGTTTACAGGCGCGAATGAACGCAGGAAAGGTCGCTTTGAGTTAGCTGATAACGGAACGCTTTTTTTAGATGAAATAGCAGAGCTACCGCTTGAATTACAGAGTAAACTTTTGAGAGTATTACAAGAACATGAGTTTGAGCGCGTAGGGGGAACACACACTTTAACTGTGAATATTCGTGTTATTGCAGCCACAAATCGAAACTTATGGCAGATGGTAGAGCAGGGAAGTTTCCGTATGGATCTCTATTACCGATTAAATGTATTTCCTATTCGCGTACCAGCATTGCGTGAGCGAAAAGAAGATATCCCCTTGCTTGCTGCTAATATTATTAACCAGCTTAATAAGCGTCTTGGCAAACACTTTAAAGGTCTTACAAAAACAACCTTGGCACAGCTTGCTAACTACGAGTGGCCTGGCAACATTCGTGAATTACAAAACATACTTGAGCGTGAAGCAATTCTATCAAAACAAAATGTTCTGCAATTATCATCTGCGTTGAGTGATAAAGACCCTGCTTCTGGTGTGGTACTTTCACTTGATGCCGCGCAAAAACAGCATATTTGTACTGTACTCAAGCAGTGTCATGGCAAAATTTCTGGTGAGGATGGTGCAGCGACATTACTTGAGTTGCCAGAAAGTACTCTGCGATCAAAAATGAAAAAGCTAGGTATTAAATACTAAGGCGCGAAATATCACGCAAGCTCGCGGTATTTCACGAAATTAAGGCGTTCTATATATTTTATATCGTTATTTTTCAATGTGTTATGTGTGTTTTGTTGTTGGCCTGATTGTTGCTCTTACTTGTTAGAACCGAGACTAACAGTAAGTAGCAAAATGAAATTAGAAATCAAAGAGCAAGACCTAATCATCAAGCCCTATAATCAAGAGGGTCCCATTTATATTCGTGAGCAAAAAGGCCGTTTTCAACGTATTCGTCGATACCTTGGATGGGTTTTAATGCTTATATTTATAGCGATTCCATGGATACCTTATAAAGGTCACCAAGCAGTGCTATTAGACGTTGCGAGTCAAAAGTTTAGCTTGTTTGGCCTAACGCTATTACCCCAAGACTTTATGATTTTAGCTATGTTATTTATGACTGGTGCATTTGCCTTGTTTTTCGTTACGAATTGGTTAGGGCGAGTATGGTGTGGCTACACCTGTCCGCAAACAATCTGGATGTTAATGTTTACATGGGTTGAGCAAAAAATAGAAGGATCGAGAAACCAACGTATAAAAATGGATAAGGCACCTTGGTCGGCAACAAAAGTACAAAAAAAAGTGATTAAACATGCTGCGTGGTTACTTATTTCATTAATCACATCGATGTCTTTTATGGCGTACTTTATTCCTGCAAAGTCGTTATACATGAGTTTATTTACGCTTGAAATGTCAGGTATTGTAAGCTTCTGGGTGTTTTTATTTGCATTTTGTACGTATGGCAATGCGGGTTTTTTACGTGAAAAAATGTGTACTGTCGCCTGTCCTTACTCTCGTTTTCAATCAGTGATGTTTGATAAAGACACGTTAGTGGTAACTTATGACCAACAAAGGGGAGAAACACGTGGTGCACGTAAACGTAAGGCCGACCCTAAAGCACTTGGGCTAGGTGACTGTGTTGACTGTAATTTATGTGTTGAAGTTTGCCCTGCTGGCATCGATATTCGTAATGGCTTGCAATACGAGTGCATCAACTGTGGGTTATGTATTGATGCTTGTGATAGTACAATGGAAAAATTTAACTATCCAAAAGGGTTAATAAAATATGCTTCTGAAAAGCAAATGGATGGTGAAACAACAAATCCATTTAGGTTGAAGCTACTTGGTTATGGTGGTCTAACAGCTTTGTTTATTTTAGCTATGGTTGTATGGACAGCAATGCGTACGCCAATCGAAGCATCAGTGATAAGGGATAGAAACGCTTTATATCGGGTTAACTTTGAAGGGCTAGTTGAGAATCCTTACACGTTGTCGATTATCAATAAAACACAGCAGCCGTTAAATTATACGATTGGCATTTCAGGAATTGATGGGGCGGTGTTACAAGTACCAGAGTCAATTTTAATTGAAGCCGGTAAAATGAAGCGAGTGCCAGTGACCATTGTTGCAGATGGCTATGGGTTAAAATCAAAAGTGACATCAATTCGTTTTCATATACAAGCACTGGAAGATGCGAGTATTGGCATAACGAAAGAAAGTAAATTCTACAGAGATTAAACAGTGGCTACCTATACCATTGTGCTTGATTAAGTAGTCTATTTTGAGGCAATAAAACCGCGTTGTTTAGTTATTTAGTTGTTTTCGGCAATTGCTCCTGCATTGCTCTACCTCCTGCATCTATGCAGTCGTAAACCAGACATTTTTAACGCAGGTAGCGACTGGTTTAATCACTCAAAAAGATTAAGTATTTTTGCACATTGGTATTAAATGGCTTGTTTTTAACAAGCCATTTCTGCTAACTCTAGTTGTTTTAGAACATAGTCCTTTGCACTGTCTAAATCATCATATAAACAGTCTAGAATTTGAATCGGTGATTGTGCTTGCGCAATTACACGCTTCATTTGGTTTAGCACAATGGATGAGCTAAATATAAACGCGGTGGCTTTACAATTGGTATCTTTCAACTCTTTTAATAAGCTGACAAAACCGTGCTCAGCATCTGGGGTAGTTGCATATAAATTTGTTGAATGACTAATGTATGCCCACGGTTTTCCAGCTAAATCGCAAATATGTTTTTTTAATCCAGCCGCGAAGTCGTTGACCAAACGTGCATTAATATTACCAGAAAATTGCCCAATAATAATGGGGCCATCAGTGATTATAGCGACACTGCCATAGTGATTCTTAAAATTCAATTTGCTTCCCTATCTAATTAAAAGAGCGCGAATTTTATACAATCTGCAGTGCGTGTCTAGCGATTTTTTGAACAATAGCGAAAAAGCATAACTTTTTCGCTATTGTTTATTTTAATTAATAATTTACCTGCATTACGTCCGTATGTGTATAATTTATATGCAACATAATTGATTTATAACTAACTAATTATTAACAACGTAATCAAGTGCTCCGGTAATAGAAGCGACTTGAGCATTGATGCAAATTGTATCGTTAGCGTGTGGGCTGTCAGGGTATACCTCTGTGGTAGTAACATATTTTGCATTGGTTAAACCCATGCATAAACCCAATTTTTTCGCCTCGTAATTTATGACGCCAAATTGAGTTTGTACAACACCAATGAGCTGGTTGTTTTCATCGCTTGGAGCAATATGTGTTACCTTTTCAACGGCTTTAATGATTGCGGTTTGAAAGGCATCCTGCGGTCGTTCACTGTCTGCAACAAGGTAAAAACCATCAGGAATGTTCCAATTATCGTGGGTTTTTGCATCTCGGGCTGCCAGCGCTGGACGAAACTCACTGTTATCGGTATCGGTTGTTTCATGCAAATCAACATGCACTAACGGTGCGATATCATGCTTTGCTAAAAAAGACATAATAGCTGCTGATTCTTCTGCGGGGCTATTTTTATAAAATGAACGATTAGGATCTGTTGCGTTCGGATTCCAGCGGTTGATTGTTTCATAACCCCATGGGCTAATACACGGCGCAACCAAGATATTAAAATGTTCAAGGTAGTCAGCTGCTTTTGTTTTAGCAAAGGCTAGTGCACCATGAACGCCACTTGTCTCATAGCCATGAACACCTCCGGTTATCAGCACACACGGTTTATCTGCTTGCCAATGCTTACTTTTTAGAATGTAAAGAGGGTAGTTTTCGGTGTCATAACTTAGTGCACCATACTGCTCAATATCGAAGTGAGCTGATAAGGCGTCTAATTGTGAAACAACATCATCTTGGTAGCTTCGCTTGACAGATTGTAACTCAAGCCATGCTTTTTTATCTGCGTCGTTCCATGGCTTACCAGGGGTTCCGATAGGATAATTCATAAAATACCTTTTTGGATTTAGGTGCAAAAAAGCCAAGCTTAACGAAGCTCAGCATAGCCTGCAACTAGATAAGGTCAGTGGAAATATTTTCCTCTTCATACAGTTTTGCATGATGATGCTTATGAATATCAAACAAGTATTGACGCATAGCGTCTTCACCTTCGCAAATTTTTTCTATTTTAGCTGCAACGCCATTACTTGTGACACGCACAGGTTTTGCACTAATGACGACATGCTCATTATTCGGCAGATTAAAAGCGAGTAAAATTTCTTTATCGAGCGTTTCCTCAGCATTTTTGGGTTGCAACAATACGCCCGTGCTAGACAGTGAAATAATCAGGTATTGTTCTGTTTGCAATTCTAGGTTGGGGGTACGCCAGCTGCGTTCAATTCCTTTTGTATCGATCACTTCGGGGGCACTTAACGTGGGGGTAACTTGCCCTTTGTCGTCAACAATAAACTCAAGTGGAAACCACAATTGATAAATACCCACTTCAGCAAGTAAGGTTAGCTTGGCATTGTTTAACAGACCATTCAGCTTGTCGGGTAAATTAAAGTTAACAGATATTTTAGTGTCGGTTGTTAAATCTTTTACACCGTGTTCTGCCTCAAATAGGCTGTTGAAAAAAGAGAGCTCTTGTTCTGATAAATGTGACATTTATAACTCCTTTTAAGCGCCTTCAACGCATGGTAACTCAATATTATAATTTGTACAAATTTCGTACATATGCTAAGCACTTATTATGCCAAGTGCGTTGTGATTTATTTTGTTGCTCATTTCACTTACACTGGGGGAAATAGTTTACAAGGATTTTATTTTGTCGAGTTTGACGGGTGTTAATAAGAGTTTAGTGATATTTGCTGCATTAGTTATTGTTCTAGCAGGAATTAAAGCTGCAAGTGTGATTGTTATTCCATTTGTCTTGGCGGCATTTATTGCCATTATATGTAATCCCTTAATTCGTTTTTTTGCCCGATATGGCATCCCCAAAGCGATAGCAGTGATATTTGTAATGATGATAATTGTTGGTGTGGGGATCAGTCTTGCCGGGTTGGTTGGGCAATCGATGACAGATTTCTCGAAAAATCTCCCAGAATATAAAGCGCAATTAAAAGAAGAATTTGTGTGGGTAGTCAATGTTGCCGCGCGTTACAACATTTTGATAGACAAAGAACAAATAATATCACTGTTTGATCCAGGTAAAATAATCGATGTTGCCACTAACATGCTAACGGGGCTGGGTGGTGTAATGGCAAATCTATTTTTGATTATTCTAACCGTAGTATTCATGCTGTTTGAAGGCCCTATGTTGGGCAAAAAGATACATTTGGCATTAGATGACCCCGAAATGAAAATGAAGCAAATTGACCGTTTCTTAAACTCTATTAACTCCTATTTAGCAATAAAAACGATGGTGAGCCTAGGCACGGGTCTGCTGGCTGGTTTTATGCTTTGGGCGCTTAATGTTGATTATTTTGTGCTGTGGGGTGTTGTTGCTTTCATGTTTAACTACATTCCTAATATAGGGTCGATTATTGCCGCGATACCTGCAGTATTATTGGCGCTGATAACCCAGGGCCCGCTGGTGGCCAGTTTTATTGCCGGTGGTTATCTTGTTATTAACACTGTAATGGGAAATATTGTTGAACCAAAATTTATGGGTAAAGGCCTTGGTTTATCAACGCTGGTGGTTTTTTTATCGTTAATATTTTGGGGATGGCTCATGGGTACTGTAGGTATGTTGTTGTCGGTACCGCTTACGATGATCGTTAAAATTGCGCTAGAGACAAGTCAAGAAGGGCGCTGGCTTGCTACTTTGCTTGGTAATGGTGAAGAGTTAAAACTAGAAGATTAATAAAGGCGCTTAAGCGCCTTTTTTAATTTAATGGTCGTTGTAAAACTTTAATATGATTTTCTAAAATCTCAATCTCACAGTGTTTATAGGTAATTGCCGCTGTTGTTGCATTTGGCATTTTTTGTAAGTAGCGCCAACGACAGCTGTCTTCTAAATAACGTTCTTGGTTTTTTAAACTACGCTGAAAAATAGGCAAAAGTTGACTATTACCTGTCTCTTCTTTAATTTTTTCGATATCCATTGTAAGTTTGTTGACCCACATTTTATGGTCACGTTGTAAATCTTCAATGGTTTGATCTAAGCATTGAATATAATGCCTAGTTTCATCAGGATGATTGCCTTTAAGCACACAGTTTTGATCTGCGATTGCATGCGAGCTGAGGGCGAGTAAGCTTATTAGGGCTGATGAACTGATTAAAGAAGCTCTATTTTTTATCATGATAATTAAACTCTAAGATAAACTCTGCACCACCTAGTTTTTCAGCATCGCTGATTGTTAGTGTGCCATTGTAGGAGTTTACTAAATCGGAAACGATGGCCATACCCACCCCATGACCGCTCTCGTAAGTGTCTAGACGTGTGCCACGTGTTAATAACGATTCACGCTTATCGTGTGGGACACCCGGGCCGTCATCACAGATACTCACCGTTAACGTTTTATTTTGTATAACCTTTATATCGACCTGAGAACGGCAGGCTTTACATGCATTATCAATTAAATTCCCAAGTAGCTCCATTAAATCAGTTTTATCCCCTAAGAAGTAATCTTTTTCGCTCACCTCTGAAGTAAAAATAATATCTTTATCACGATACACTTTAGTCATTGCACTTAGGATAGAATCAATAACAGGTTTGATGTGGGTTTGCTTTTTCCACGTGTCAGATGCTCCCGTTGCAGCGCGTTTTAATTGATGTTCGATCATCACATTTATGCGGTCTAGCTGTTCTTGTGCATCTGCGTCATTGGCTAAAGGGCTCGACTTTAATACAGCTAGCGGTGTTTTTAGGGCATGCGCCAAGTCGCTGAGTGAAGCACGGTAACGTTCTTTTTGTCGCTGCTGTGATTCAAGCAAAAGGTTTAAATCGGCTTTGATTGTTTGTAGCTCAACAGGGTAAAGCCCTCTTATTTGTTGATTATCACCCGATTCAATCGCTTTAATTTCTTTATCTAACCGTTGTAAAGGTCGCGCACTCCAAACAAAGCCGATTGCCATCAATGCCGCAATGGCTACCCCCATTACATACATCCAATTGACGAGTGTTTGTTTAAAACCATCCATTAAACGCAATAGGGCGTCGTTGCGTTTGAGCAAAATGAAGCGAGCATGTTCTGATTGATCGATGTTTTCTAATATAACGGTGAGCGTTAATTGCCAGTACACAACATTATTGTACTCTACACGGCGAAAATCAGCGGAGCCTGCAGGCGCTTCAAAGTTATCGGGAATAAAATTAATATTTGTGGCTGACTCAGAATACCAGACGGGTAAATCACCTCGGTAAATCATTGCATAGGTATCTGAATTTAATCGGTTTAATTCTGGCGTTAAAATTGTGCTTGGCATCACAATACCACGCTCGGTGAAATCAACTTCAGAGATCAATGAGTAAAGGTGAGCTTCAAGGGTTTTTTCGGTCGCTTCGACTAAGGAGGCATAATAAGCTTTACCAATTGAGAAAAATAAAATGGGTAAAGCGACCAATAAAACAAAGACAAGGATAAATCCTTGCCTTACTTTAAGCGGAATTTGCGATGCTACCACTGACTTTTAAGCCTGTAACCACGGCCGCGTAATGTTTCAACAGGGTTCAATGTACCCTCAGGGTCAAGCTTTTTACGCAAACGTAAAACAAAAACTTCGATAACGTTTGAGTCAAGGTCAAAGTCTTGGTCGTATATATGCTCAGTTAACTCAGATTTTGAGATCACTTTTTGCGGATTAACCATCAAGTACTCTAACACTTTGTATTCGTATGCCGTTAAGCTTAATTCTCTGTCATTA
The DNA here is from genome assembly GCF_020966275.1 of Pseudoalteromonas sp. MB41. Classification (NCBI taxonomy): domain Bacteria; kingdom Pseudomonadati; phylum Pseudomonadota; class Gammaproteobacteria; order Alteromonadales; family Pseudoalteromonadaceae; genus Pseudoalteromonas; species Pseudoalteromonas sp. MB41. The sequence goes on from NZ_JAJJZF010000026.1 coordinate 25,003, forward strand.
ACCCAGACTTGTTGTGAGCGGGTATGGATTTTTATCGGGCCGGCTGTCATTTCTGGGTTTGCTTTACCTGCACTGCGGCGGATAAGTGCATTACAACGGGCAATTAACTCTTCAACATGAAATGGTTTTGTTAAATAGTCATCTGCGCCAGCATCTAAGCCTTCTACTTTATCTTGCCAACGGTCACGTGCTGTTAAAATCAAAATAGGGATTGTAATACCCTGAGCACGTGCTTTGTTGATTAGCTCAATACCATCAATTTTTGGTAAGCCAAGATCGACCACAGCCATATCAAGCGGGTACTCTGTAATATGAAATAAACCAGCTTCACCGTCGTGACAAAGGTCTACACTATAACGCTCTTTTTCTAGAGCATTACGAAGGTTGTCTGCTAAATGTAAATCATCTTCAATTACTAAAATTCGCATTCTTAATCCTTTTTCACTTCGCCAGTTTTTTTGTTCACGTGGACATCAACCACATGGCCGTTCGTTTTTAAAATTCTCACGGTATATATTTTTTCTTGCTCTGTGATCTTGAGGGTTCGGCCATCTTCAGCTTTTTTAGCTATAACAACAGCTTGCTTTTTAGTCACCTCAGCAGGTTGCTTGTTATTTGCAGCAGCTTGATAGCTTGAAAGTGCAAATAGTAGGCTAAAACTGAAGGCTAACAATACGCGCATGATGGGGAACTCCTAAACCAGACCCTTTTAGTTTAATTAACCAATTAACTAAAACTCAAGTAAAAACGTTAAATTAAGTGATTCAACGAGCAAATTTTAGTTAATAAGCAGTGAACAAACACTGAATTGTTGCTTCAGTTAAGTTCAGGCCTAAAAGGGCTTAACCAAATACTTTTTTAAACGGCTTAACCACAGAATTATCATAAACGCCCGCAGCGATATAAGGATCGTTGGCTGCCCATTCGCGAGCCGCTTCTAATGATTCAAACTCTGCAACGACTAAAGAGCCAGTAAATCCAGCTTCGCCAGGATCTTCATTGTCAGTTGCTGGCAATGGGCCCGCAGTGAATAATCGGTTTTGATCGGCTAACTCTTGCAGGCGAGCTAAGTGAGCAGGACGTGCAGACTTACGTGCCTCTAAACTATTTTCAACATCTGTTGAATAAATCATATACAACATGGTGTGTTCCCAAAGTAATTTTTGAAAATAGTAGCATATTCTTGTCAATAGACGAGAAGTTATTCGCGTAATAATCTTTACAGCTGGGCATATAGCTTTAACTTATAAAGCTTGAAATACGCGGTGTAACACTGGTAGAGTCGCGGGATTGAAAAAATAATAATAAGGTTTTTAAATGAGCGAAAAACGCGAGCATTTTAGCTCCCGCCTCGGTTTTATTTTAGCGGCAGCGGGTTCTGCTGTAGGAATTGGTAACTTAGTGGGTTTTCCAGTTTCGGCAACTAAAAATGGCGGTGGCGCTTTCCTTTTAGTTTATGCACTGTTTGTCATTTTTATTTGTTTACCGGTAATGATGGCCGAAATGGCAATGGGTCGCAAGGCGCAAAAAGATCCCCTTGGTTCGTACAAGCTTTTAGCGGGTAACGATCCTAAATGGAACTTTGCAGGCTTTTTAGCAGTATTAACGCCATTTATGATTGCTGTTTTTTATATGGTAATCACAGTGTGGATTTTTGGTTATTTATCGCAAACTGCATTGGGTAATTTAGATGCACTCGCTCAGCCAGATAATTTTGGCACGTTTATAAACAGTTATACTGTGTTTGGTTACATGGCTGTTGTCGCCATTATTGTAAATTTAATTCTGGTGGGTGGTGTTAAAGAAGGTATTGAAAAAGCCGCGAAGTTTATGATGCCAGCGCTTTTTGTACTTTTAACGGCCTTAGTTGTTTATGTATTAACCCTTGATAATGCTATGGCGGGTGTTAAATATTACATCGTTCCAGATTTCAGTAAAATGGATGCTAGTGTATTAAATGGGGCATTGGCTCAAGCGTTTTTCTCTTTATCGTTAGGTATGGGTATCTTAATGACCTATGCGTCGTATATTTCTAAGAAAGATGACATTGTTGGCAGTGCAAAAATGGTCGCGGTCACGGATTCATTAGTGGCATTTATTGCTGGTCTTATGGTGTTACCTGCTATTTTTAGTTTTAACCCAAATACAGATCCAAGTACGTTATCAGATTCATCAGTATCAATGATTTTTGTGTACTTACCCAAAATTCTGTTAGCTCTTCAAGCTGACATCGGATACTTTGGTGCGTCGGTCGTTGCTTTTGTATTTTTCTTATTGGTGTTTTTTGCCGCAATTACGTCATTGGTTTCAATTGTTGAAGTACCAACAGCAACGCTAAGCGATCGTAAAGGTATTAGCCGTAAAAAAGCGTTAGCTATTTTAACGCTTTCAACAGGTGTTTTAACGGTTTTATGCACCATGTCGTTTGGTATGGTGGAGTCGTTAACGTCGTTTGTAAATTATGGTGGCGCAGATAAAAGCTTATTCGATATTGTTTATGACGTGTTCTACGATACTATTTTGCCGCTGAATGGTTTAATGGTGTGCTTGTTCGTTATGTATCGCTGGAAAAAAGCAAATCTATCTGAAGAGTTAAGCCAAGGTTGTGAAGGTTATATAGGCAGCTTTACAGAAAAGTATGTGAACTTCTCTTTATCAACATTTATTCCGGCTATTTTATTGCTTATATTTGTAAATACTGTCGCAACGAAGTTCTTTGCATTTAGTATTTTCGGATTTTAAAAACTCGTTCGTTATTGAGCCGCGCACCTTGCGCGGCTTTTTTATATTCGCTAAATAGCCCCTGCATCTAAAACATCACCCAGTCCCAAAGTAAACATCCAAAGCCCCCATAAGCTGTGCTCGATAACACAAACAAAAGTGGAGCGGCTTTTCGCATATGTATAGGAGAACAACAGGCCGCCCATAAAGGCAAGCAGTACCGCAAGTACATTGGCATAGACAATATGAGCGAGGGCAAAGACTGAAGCACTCACAAAAATCCGCACTGTTTTGCTTGGCATAATGCGTTTATAACGGTGAAAAAAATACGTCCTAAAAATCAGCTCTTGTGGCATCACAGATAAAATAGGATAAAGCAGCAACAATAACAGCCAGTCGTTGAATGAGTTTCGGGGTAATGAAAACCAATTTTCTTGATTTATGATGCCGTAAAACATACCTGAAAAGAGTGCACCTAAAAAGAAAAAGCTAAATAGCCTGCGCTTAACGGCACTAAATTGACCAAGACTGGTTAGACGAAAGCGCTTAAAGTGGGGGTCTGATAACAGTAACATCCCGCAGACACTCATTAAAATGATTAGGGCGGGTATCAGCCAATTCGCAAGGTGTGCGCGTAACAAGAAGCCTAAAAGCGGAAGCGAAACAAATATGAGGGTAAATTCAAACCAGCGGTATTGATTGGCGTTCAATGTCGTCTCAGCGCGTTTTTTGTTTACGTTACCAAGCTAAGACGACAGTTTTATGACATTACAGTTCTTTCGTATCGGTGTTTTCGTCATCTTCGGGTAAGTATTTGAACAGCAGGATAATGGTCGCAAGTACGCAAACAAAGGTGATACCCATTAAACCAAATACTTTAAAGTTAACCCAAAAATCGAGTGAAAAATTATAAGCAATATAAATATTAAGTGCTGAGATACCCGCTGTAACAGCCACCCAGAATAAATTTAGTTTATTCCACAAGGAGTCGGGAACAATGACTTCTTGTTTACTTTCTGAGGCATTTTCTAAAATTGAACTCAATGCTTTTTTTACGAGGTTTTTACCAAGTACATAACGGCTAAATAATAAGGTGAAACTTAAAATTGCGTATACAATTGTGGCTTTCCATTTTACGAATTGCTCATCATGGAAAACTAACGTTAATGTTCCTAGCACGACGGCAATAGCAAAAAAGACCCAGTGGCGAGTCGGTACTTTACCTTCCTTAAAATAACAATACGCAACTTGTATCAAGGTAGTTAGCATAAGTACTGCTGTTGCCCAGTAAATATCAACCAGTTTGAAAACCGCAAAAAACAGAATCAGCGGAATATATTCAATAATTGCATGCATAGATTTTAAAATGCTCTCATTTAAAAAGATAATGGGTTGTATCAATATATTGGCTAAGATACAAGGTTGACTTAGCTTTCCTTAACGCTTAGCCTGCCGAGCCAATTTGACCTAAACCCGTGTTTAGGTTGTTTTACCTTATCTTTTTCCGCTTAACCTTAGATGATTAAGCGGCGTATTTTGGAGCAGTTATGAATAAAGCCGCCTTAGTGTCACAAATGGCAGCCCACAGTGAATTAACTAAAAAAGACACCCAAGCAGCGCTGAATAGTATGTTAAATGCCATTGAAAAATCACTCTCAGAAGGTGACCAAGTACAAATTAACGGGTTTGGTACCTTTGCTTTAAGTTATTACCCAGCACGTAAAGGCCGCAATCCACAAACGGGTGAAGAAATTGAAATTGAAGGCGCAAATAAACCTGTTTTTAAGCCTGCTAAAGCCTTAAAGGATATTCTTTAAGTAGGATTTGCAAAGGCACTGTAGTATTTACAGAGGTTGTCGCAACTCATTAAATATAATTTCAATAATATCAATGTATTAAGCTTGGCATGTTGTCTGCTTTTACTGGTGTAGTTTCACAGTAATAAGGAGGTAACATGTCAGATTTAAACAGCCAACTTAATGGTAAAAAGATTGCAATTCTAGCCACCAATGGCTTTGAACAAAGCGAACTACTGTCACCACGAAGCGCTTTATTAGAAGCTGGGGCGCTAGTCGAAGTGGTATCTCTTGAACGTGGGGATATTACAGGCTGGAATGAAAATCAATGGGGGGAGCGTGTCACTGTAGACCGTGTTGTGAGTGAAGCTGATTCAACGGAGTATGACGCGTTATTACTGCCAGGTGGATTATTTAATCCAGATACGTTACGACAAGATAGCGATGCAAAAGCATTTGTGGATGGCTTCTTCAGTGCCGGTAAGAACAAACCGATTGCGGCGATATGCCACGGCCCATGGTTATTAGCAGAGATTAACAAATTACGTGATCGGAAAGTGACCTCTTATCCGAGCATTAAAACCGACTTAATTAATGCTGGTGCCAATTGGGTTGACCAAGAAGTGTGTGTCGACGAAGGGATTGTAACAAGCCGCAGTCCTGCTGACTTAGAGGCGTTCAATCGTAAGTTTATTGAGGAAATAAAAGAAGGCGTTCATCGTCATCATTAGTCATAAGCAGCAAAAAAGGGCCACAGGGCCCTTTTTTAATATTGGTTGCGCGTTATACCATTCCGCAAAAATACTTAATCATTTTGAGTGATTAAACCAGTCGCTACCTACGTTAAAAATTTCTGATTTAGAACAACTAAATAACTAAATTTTTGCCTTGTTATCAACGCGGTTTTATTGCCTCAAAATAGACCACTTAATTAAGCGGAATGGTATTACTTCGTTGCCGCTTTCATACTGGCAACAAACGCCTTTAAACCACTTAGCATTGCTGCTTGGTCGTCAAGGTTTGCTTCGATGATTTTTACAACCGCAGAGCCTGAAATTGCACCAGCAGCACCCGATTCAAGCGCCGATTTCACATCGTCAGGTGTTGATACACCAAAGCCGAGCAAAGCAGGGGCAGCATGGTACTCTTTTAACTTTTTAACCAATGAATCAGCAGGCATTTGTGCTTTGGTTTCAGTGCCCGTAACCCCCGCGCGTGAAAGCAAGTAGGTATAACCACGGCCGTAAGATGCACACTGACGCAAGGTGTCGTCATCGGCATTCGGGGTTGCGATAAAAATTGGGTCAATGCCATTTTTCATTGCCGTTTGACGAAACAGCTTTGATTCGTGCAGCGGCACGTCAGCCACTAAAATTGAATCAACACCGGCGTCTTTTGCATCGTGATAGAACTTTTCGATGCCTCGTTTAAACACAAGGTTTGAATACAGTAATAAACCGATGGGAATGTCGGCATTGTATTCACGTACTTGTTTAATAATATCAAAACAGTCTTGGGTATTTATGTTCTCATCAAGTGCGCGAATGTTCGCTGCTTGAATAACTGGGCCATCGGCAATTGGATCTGAAAACGGGATACCTAGCTCAAGCGCATCTGCGCCGCCATCAATCAAACTTTTGATGATTTCTACACTGAGCTCTTTATTAGGATCGCCAATGGTGACAAAGGGCACAAACGCACCTTGGTTTGTCTCGTTTAATGTGGCGAACATGTGTCCGTAACGATTAGTTTGGCTCATAGCGCGCCTCCTTCTGATAAAACACTGTGAACGTGAGCCAAATCTTTATCGCCTCGGCCACTTAAATTAACCACTAAAATAGTGTCTTCGGTTTGTTGCTCGGCATATTTCAGTGCATAAGCCAGTGCATGACTCGATTCTAGCGCAGGGATGATCCCTTCATTTTTAGCAAGGAGCTGAAATGCTTCAAGTGCTTCGGTATCGGTAATACCGACGTACTGAGCTCGGCCTGTTTCATGTAAATGAGCGTGTTGAGGACCCACAGCAGGGTAATCAAGGCCAGCAGAAACAGAGTAAGACTCTTCAATTTGGCCATCATTATCTTGCATAATGTACGTATAGGTGCCGTGTAAAATACCTTTCGTGCCTTTACATAAAGTAGCACCGTGCTGGTGGGTATCTAAGCCTTTACCAGCAGGCTCTACACCAATGAGTTTTACACTTGGCTCATCGATAAAATCAGTGAACATACCAATGGCATTTGAGCCACCCCCTACACAGGCTAATACGGCATCAGGCAAACGGCCTTCTGCTTTTAATACTTGCTGTTTTGCCTCTTCACCGATCATTTTTTGGAACTCGCGAACCATGGTCGGGAATGGATGCGGACCTGCTGCTGTACCTAGCAAATAATGGGCATCTTTGTAGTTTGCAGACCAATCACGAAGTGCTTCGTTTACTGCGTCTTTTAACGTACCAGAGCCGGCTGTAACAGGTATAACTTCTGCGCCCATTAACTTCATACGAAACACGTTAGGCTGCTGACGCTCAACATCTTTTGCACCCATATAAACGCGGCATTTTAAGCCAAGTAGGGCACACGCAAGTGCTGTTGCAACACCGTGCTGACCAGCCCCTGTTTCTGCAATCACTTCTTTTTTACCCATGCGTTTTGTTAATAACGCTTGGCCCAGTACTTGGTTGGTTTTGTGTGCACCACCGTGAAGGAGATCTTCACGCTTTAAATACAATTTAACCTTGGGGTTTTTTATTAAGTTTCGGGTTAACGTTAATGGCGTTGGACGACCTGCGTACTCATTCAATAATTTTTCAAATTCTGCCTGAAAAGCAGGATCGTTTTGTGATTTATTAAACTCTGCTTCTAATTGCTTAAGTGCTGGTACAAGCAGTTGTGGTACGAACATACCACCAAATTCACCGAAATAAGCTGGATTTTGCATTCTAACCTCAATAATTTCTGATATGCGAAAACGCATTGTGTAATTTTGTTGGGCATTTTTTACCTGCTGACGCTTCTACGCCAGAATTTAGGTCAAGCCCCTTGGCACCGCGATAAAGCGCTGCATGAATATTCTCTGGATTTAAGCCGCCCGCTAACATAAATGGCACTGTGGCTGTGTCTAATATTGACCAATCAAAGGCTTCGCCAGTGCCACCTTTTTGGGTTTTGCTGTATGTGTCGTATAAGTGGCGGTCAACCCCTTCAAGTGGTTTTGGTAATGTGCCATTTACCGCTTGCGCTTTCCAAATTTCACAGCCAAGTGGCAACTGCTTTCTGAGACTTTGAATATACTCGCTATTCTCATCACCATGTAATTGGACGGCGGCTAATTTTAGGCTTTGTGCGTAGTCAACGACTTGTTCAAGTGGTGCGTTAACAAACACGCCAACATAGGCAAGCGGGGCACTTTGTGTCACTTGTTTTGCGCAGTCAATATCAACATAACGAGGCGATTTAGGGTAAAAAATTAACCCTCCATACACCGCACCACTTTGATAAGCAGCCTCAGCATCTTGTGAACGGGTTAAACCGCACACTTTATTTTCACCTAAAATCACCTTGCGGCAAGCTGCGTCTAAATCGCGTTCAGCCATGAGTGAACTGCCAATTAAAAAACCGTCACATAAAGGAGCAAGGCGTTTTACATCGTTGTGTGTGTATATACCAGACTCTGAAATAACTACTTTGTCGTTTGGTATTAAGGTGCGTAAGCGTTCAGTGGTTGCCAAGTCCGTACTTAAATCACGCAGGTCTCTGTTGTTAATGCCAATCAAACGAGCATTCAGTGCAAGTGCACGGCTCACTTCTTCTTCGTTGCTAACCTCAGTCAGCACCGACATATTTAAAGTATCTGCGACGTTATGCAGTGCTAAGTATTGATCATCATTGAGTACTGACAGCATTAATAAAATGGCATCACCGCCTGATAACCGTGCCAAATACACTTGGTACTCATCGATGAAAAAGTCTTTACAAATAATCGGTTGCTCAACCTGACTGCGCACATACTCAAGGTAGTGATAGCTTCCTTGAAAATATTTCTCGTCGGTTAATACGCTTATACAGGTTGCGTATTTTTTATAGACCGCTGTAATTTCATCTAAGTTAAACGGTTCACGGATAAGCCCTTTAGAAGGCGATGCTTTTTTACATTCTAAAATAAATTGTGTGCCTTTTGCTGCCAGCGCACCTTCAAAATCACGGGTGGTTGGCACAACATCCGCAATGAATGATGTAAGTGGACGCTGTGCTTTTCTGGTTTCAAGTTCGATACGTTTGTCGGCAACAATTTTGTCTAATACGTTAGCCATGACTTACCTCAATAATTGCGTTCAATGTGTTCATCGCGCTGCCAGATGCTAACAACTCGGTTACGTGTTTTGCGGCTGTTTTTAAGTCGCTTGCTTTGCCTGTTAGGTAAAGTAGCGCTGCAACGTTGGCAATAATGGCTGCGTTGTGAGCGTCTTCCCCTTGGCCTTGTAAAATCGCTAAACTGGCTTTCGCATTATATTCTGGGCCTTGACCTGCTAATTGTTCAAGTGAATAGTTTGCAAGACCAAAATCGTTTGCTGTCAGCGTGTACTCGGTTAGTTTGCCATCATTGAGCTCAACGACGTTGGTTTCGCCGTGTAGCGCAATTTCGTCGGTACCGGCTCCATGCACTACCATAGCGCGACGCGTGCCGAGAGTTTTTAGGGTTTCGGCCATCGGTAAGCAAAGAGATGCATCGTAGACACCAAGCAATTGCACGTGGGGGGCGGCTGGGTTGGCAAGCGGACCTAAAATATTAAAAATAGTGCGGCTTTTCAGGGCAGTACGTACCCCCATCGCATGACGCACACCGCTGTGATAATGCGGGGCAAATAAAAATGCAAAGCCAGTGTTTTCTAAGCATGTGGCAGCTTGCTCTGGGCTCATATCAATATTGATGCCCAAGGCTTTTAGTAAATCAGCTGACCCCGAGTTACTCGATACGCTACGGTTGCCATGTTTTACCATATTGATACCCGCGGCTGCGGCAACAATGGCAGCCGTGGTACTTATATTAATCGTATTTGAGCCATCGCCACCGGTACCGCAGCTATCGGCTAACAGTGTTTTACTGGTGGTAAATGGCACTGCGTTGGCGCGCATAGATGCTGCAGCGCCAGCGATTTCGTCGCTCGTTTCACCTTTAAATTTTAACGCGATAAGTGCAGCAGTTAGCTCTATATCATTTAATTGGCCATTCATTATTGCATCGAATAAGGCACTTGATTGCTCAAACGATAAGTGTTGATTGGCCAATAATTGGCTTAACGGGGATAGGGTTGTTGCTTCCATGTTATTCCTCTACTGCACGCGTGCGGTTAAAAACTCAATACTTTGCTGTAATAGCAAGGCGCCGTTTGGCGTTAAAATCGATTCTGGATGAAACTGGTAACCAAGTGCATTATCTTGCGGGTGATAAATTGCCATTGGAATATTTTCATACGAGGCAATGACATCGACTGCGTCTGGCACTTTAGTTGCCATGAGTGAGTGATAACGCGCTACTGGCATTTTTTCACCCATCCCTGCAAATACAGGGTGATCAGACAACGCAATAATCGACGATTTACCATGAACGGTTTCACCTGCATGGCCAATCACGCCACCATAACTTTGTGTTAATGCTTGTTGGCCTAAACAAATACCTAGCATTGGGAAACGTCCCTTACAAAGCTCAATTAATGCCATTAAGCAGCCCGCATCTGAGGGGGCTCCCGGCCCAGGTGATAACACGAGTAATACTGGCACAGTTTCTTGGCACATTTTGTTATAAATGCTTTGTGCACTGATATTGTTACGGTATACCACTAACTCGCACCCTAACATAGAAAGTTCATCGACTAAGTTATAACTAAATGAATCAAAGTTATCTAAAAAGTAGATTTTATAGGCTGATGGTGTGTTCATTATTGTGCCTCATAAGTCGATTGAATTGCGGTAATCACTGCTTGTGCTTTAGCGCGCGTTTCATTGGCTTCTGACTGCGGGTCTGAATCAAACACCACGCCAGCACCTGCCTGTACATAAGCCATGCCGTTTTTCACAAAGGCTGAGCGAATTACAATACAGCTGTCCATCGCACCATCACCGGTTAAATAACCAACTGCACCACCGTAGCTACCACGGCGCTTTTGTTCTGTTTGACGTACAAGTTCAGCGGCTCGTACTTTGGGAGCACCGACTAAGGTGCCCATATTCATACATGCTTGATACGCATGCAGGGCATCAAGTTCAGGTTTTAATGTACCGACCACGCGTGAAACTAAATGCATCACTTGTGAGTAGCGGTCTACTTTTAATAGCTCTTTGGCATGGCGTGTACCCGGCACGCTTATACGGGCGACATCGTTACGGGCTAAATCGACCAGCATTAAATGTTCAGCGCGCTCTTTTTGGTCGTTACGTAGTTCAAGTTCAATGCGGCTGTCTAAATCTGGGTTTATTTGTCCATTGGCAAATTTACCGCGTGGGCGAGTACCTGCAATTGGATACACTTCAACTTGCTTGCTATCAACACAATATTTAAGTGCTGACTCAGGCGATGCACCAAATAACACAAACTCTTCGTCGCGCATGTAAAACATGTAAGGACTGGGGTTTTGTTGCTTAAGTTGGCTGTAGGCATGAAGTGAATCTGGGCAGGCAAGAGAAAAAGTACGTGATGGTACGACTTGGAAGATATCGCCATCGACAATGTTCTTTTTTAATTTGATGACATGCTCGCAGTATTGCTCATCGCTGACATCAACCGAGACAGGGCTTGCACCGTTTTGCTTTTGTCCTTGGTATTGCACTGCGTTGTCACATACGCTGTTCAAGCGTTCTAGCTGCTGACCGACTTCGAAGCAGTTGGCATGCACTTCTGGGCCGTTAAACACATTACCAATCAACTCGGTGGTTTTGGCTTGATGGTCAATTATCACAAGTGTTTCGGCTAAATAGAAAACATAGTCTGGGCAGCTGTTTTCACCTTCAGGTACGTCAGACAGCGTTTCAAAATTTGCGACCATGTCGTAGGCAAACACCCCGCCAAGAAAGACTGAAAAAGGGTTGTCTGTGGTGCTTTTTATACTGTTTATACAGCTACGAAGAGCGCTAAAAGCATTGTCGGCAATCAGTTTGCTGGCTTCGTCAATATCGCTCGCTACTTCGTTGTAGGTCAATGTGAGTGTGTCTTCAATAAGCACTGCATCGCAGTTTTGCACATGGCTTTGTAAATAAGGTAGTAATTGTTTGCCGTTATTTGACTGTGCTGTCAGTGTGACGTGTTTACCATGGCAAACAATACGTAGCGCTGAGTCAACCAAAATTAGGCTTTTGACACTGTCTTTAGAGTCAATTTCTGCAGACTCTAACAGCAGTGAATTGGGTTTATCGAGTAAACTGTATAATGCAAGTGGGCTACTAATGTAGTCACGCACTTGAGTGATACTGGTTACCTCACCCGGTGTCGTTGTTATATGACTAAAAATCAAACCTTATTCTCCCTCATTCCCAAAAATAAAAACCCCGCAAAGCGATGCTTAAGCGGGGTTCGTATAATAATGTCTATAAATTAGATAGACCCTTACCGTCCCGCTAAGCCAGGCGCCACCCCCAATGATGTGTAAGAGTTGCTATGTTATTCATTTATAAAACCTTAAAATTTAGATATAAAAAAACCCGCTACATGAGCGGGTTTTGAAATCGTATAGACACGACAATTCGTCACCCGCTATTTACGAGTGCCACCACCAAATTGTGATTTGAATTGTTTTGTTCATTGTTATTTCTTTTTCAACGTGTCTTAAAGTGCATACAGTAAAGCGTACCTGAGCCGATACTGTCAAGCATTAATTTACAACAATTAGTATAAAATCTTTGTTATACTCCTATCAATGATTCAAGAACTTACGTTAAGCAGTCTTTTCCTTTGATAAAATACGATTTACATAGCCACACCACATATTCTGATGGTCAGCTATCAGTCGAGCAACTATTACACCGCGCGGTTGAAAAAAATATAGATGTGTTCGCAATTACCGATCACGACACATTGGCGGCGATAGCCCCTGCACGTGACATCATTGCGAATGACGATTTACCGCTTAAATTAATTGCCGGTGTTGAAGTGTCAACTAAGTGGGAAAGCTTTGAAATTCATATTGTTGGTTTAAATATCGACGATGAGAATGAAGCCTTGATTTCGCTATTAAGCTCGCAACAGGCGAAGCGTGAAGAGCGTGCTATCGAGATAGGTCATCGCCTCGCAAAAAATGGCTTTGAAGGTATTTATGACGAAGCGAAAGCATTTGCCGACAATGCCCAAATTACCCGCGGGCACTTTGCTCGCGCACTCATTGAGCGCGGCGTAGCCAAAAACTTTCCAGGTGTCTTTAAAAAATACCTAGGCCGTGGCAAAACAGGCTATGTACCAAGTTGCTGGTGCGATATGCAAACGGCGATAGCGGCTATTCATCAAGCGGGTGGGGTGGCTGTTCTGGCGCATCCTGGTCGTTATCAAATGTCGAATAAGTGGTTGCGTAAGTTGATAGTCGAGTTTAAAAACGCGGGGGGCGATGCAATGGAAGTTGCACAACCCCAGCAAGCACCAAGTGAACGCCAGTTTTTAGGTGAGCTTTCTAGAGAATATGATTTACTCGCCTCACAGGGGTCAGACTTTCATTTTCCTACAAGCTGGTTGGAGCTGGGAAAAAATTTATACTTACCCAAAGATTGCCAAGGTGTTTGGCAAGCGTGGGAAGGGCAATAGGAGCGTGTAATGAGTCAGTTTTTTCATATCCATCCAGATAATCCACAACCGAGATTAATTAGTCAAGCTGTTGATATTATTAAACAAGGTGGAGTTATCGTGTACCCAACTGATTCGGGTTATGCGATTGGTTGCAGTATTGGTAATAAACAAGCAAAAGAGCGCATAGAACGTATTCGAGGCATTGAAAAACACCATAATTTTACCTTGGTATGTCGCGATTTATCTGAGCTCTCAACATATGCACGTGTAGACAATCAGCTGTTTAGGCTGATTAAAAATAACACACCAGGACCGTACACCTTTATTTTTAAAGGAACCAAGGAAGTTCCTAAACGTTTACTAAACGAAAAGAAAAAAACCATTGGTATTCGCGTTATTGAACACCCGATTACATGTGCCTTATTGGCTGAATTAGGGGAGCCGTTGATGTCGTGTTCCTTAATTTTACCGGGTGAGCAATTCACCGAAGCTGATCCCGATGAAATTCGTGATCGCATTGAAAAGCAAGTTGATTTAATTATTCATGGTGGTTATCTTCCTGAACAGGCCACTACAGTGATTGATTTATCAGATGATGATATCGAAATTTTACGTGTTGGTTGTGGCGATACTAAACCGTTTGAAATATAGAGACATCATTGACAAGCTCAGAGCGTAATGCCCCAAACGACATACAAGAGCCAGTGCAGCAAAAGCTGCCACTGGCTTTTTTGCATGGCAAAGCGGTGGTCGACAAGCCTGAAGATTTATACATTCCACCCGATGCACTCGAGGTTATTTTAGAGACCTTTGAAGGTCCGCTCGACTTACTCTTGTATTTAATTAAAAAGCATAAATTAGATGTACTAGAGCTGTCGATTTTTAGTATTACGGAACAATACGTTCGCTATGTTGAAATGATGAGTGAGTTTCAACTCGAGCTTGCGGGTGAATACCTAGTAATGGCAGCCTTGTTAGCACAAATTAAATCACGATTGCTGTTACCAAAACATGAGGAACTGGAAGAAGACGACGATCCGCGCGCAGAGCTAGTCAGACGCTTACAAGAATACGAGCAATTTAAAAAAGCAGCAGAAAACCTTGACGAGATCCCTCGAGAAGGTCGTGATATTTTTGTAGCAGAGGCATTAGCCCCCGAGTTTAGCGAGCGTGAAGCGCTATTACCAGATGTTGAAATGAAAGACTTGTTACTTGCATTAAGCGATGTAATGGCACGCGCTAAAACATTTGAACATCACCATATCACCGCAGAAGCGCTGTCTACTCGTGAGCGCATGAGCTTAATTTTAGACAAGCTATCCGAAGCCCAGTCACAATTACCATTCCATACGCTGTTTACCGTTGAAGAAGGCCGAAGCGGTGTCGTTGTAAGCTTTATCGCTATGCTAGAGCTGGTAAAAGAAAACCTCATTAGCTGTTTTCAAGTTGATGCCAATAGCCAGATTTACGTAGGGCTGGTGGAAGAAAGTTAACAGCTTTTAGCTATTAGTTTTAAGTTGTATGATGTGACTACACACATGAGGGGCTAATAATGTGTGTCATTATGCCCATACCATTAAAGGATCTGTTTTGAAAACATTGGCATTCACTTTATTATTTTTTACTTCTTTTATCTGCGTATCTAAAGAACTACCAAGTAAATTTGAAAACAATTTAATTTACTTAAATCCAAAACTTAATGATGGTACAACGGTTTTATTTTTCACCGATACGGGTGGGGGATGGAACGCTATTTCAAAAGAGCTAAGCGATAAATATCAATGGAAGTTGGAAAGCAGGCAAGCGGGAAATGACACCATTGAAGTCACAGAGATGCCTTCATTTGATAAAAGTGCTTGGATACCAAAAGCAGGTTTAAATAACTGGTGGGCAGGTAAGTTGCAAGTGGTGCCAATTAAGGAACTAAGTAAAACAAAGCACCATGATGGGACTTTAGGGGGGAGATGGCATGCTGAAAAGGTGATTGATTTCAATTATCCCGATAAGAGAATAGCTATTCTTTTGGAAGCACCCAGTGGAGGTAATTTTTCAAAAGTGCAGCTTGGATTCCAAAAGAATCAAGCTGGTAATTATACTATGGCTTTCCCAAGTATAGATATATCTGTAGAAGGTAAAACCATTCCTATGTTATTGGACACAGGAGCTTCTGCTTGGCCGTCTAAAGAAGCACTCAGTCAACTTGATGTATCGGGTGAACAAGTCGCAACTTCTTTTATCATCGCATCTATATTTGATGATTGGGTTAAGTCTCATCCAGAATGGACTGTCGTCGATAAAGCATGCTTGCTATCAAAGCAACCGATGATTCGAGTTCCGCAAGTAAAAATTGCTGGTAATGTTGTTGGTCCAGTTTGGTTTACTAGAAGAGACGATCATAACTTCCATCAGTATATGTCTTCAATGATGGACAGACAGATTGATGGAGCATTAGGGGGCTCTGCGCTAAAGTATTTAAGAATAATAGTAGACTACCCTAACGAGCAGGCTCTTGTTGAAAGTGATAAATAACAAAATGCTATTGGCCTAGCTGTATTTTGTTACTTTTTAGAATTATCAGCAAACAGTCAAAGCATTTTATTTGGACAAAATAACCGCTAACATTAAACGTTACTATGAAATATTTTAGTTAACTCATAGCGGACAGGGTAATTGGATTTTCTTGATAACATTTACTTGAGGAAGTACTTTGGAAATAAGAAAACTAAATACGCTGTGAGGGTTAGCAGCGCGTATCGTTTTTTCACGCATTTTATACTATTTTGCAAAAATACTTAATCATTTTGAGTGATTAAACCAGTCGCTACCTGCGTTAAAAATGTCTGATTTACGACTGCATGGATGCAGGAGCAATTGCCGAGAACAAACTAAATAACTAAATTTTTGCCTTGTTATCAACGCGGTTTTATTGCCTCAAAATAGACCACTTAATTAAGCACAATGGTATTAGCGAAATAACACAATGGTTAGATGGCGCTTTAGGCGGAGGAACGGGTGCTTACGGAGTGATGCTTTTCTTCCTGCTTAGTGGCTTTTTTTGTCTCTTACTTTTTCTTTACTCACGGTAGCGATAGCCTTTATAACATACCTGACACCAATACCTTAGTCGCTTATTTGCTGTTTATTCATGGTGAAAGTGTACATTGGTCAATTCCTCCTGAGATCCAGTTTTATTTTATTATTTTTTGGCGTATGCGAAGAATGGAACAGGTTATATTTGCCTCTCAATATTGGCTTTTACATCTCATCAATACCCTACTAAATGGTGTCTTCAAACTTAACATATTTAAATATGATAATAGCTAGATTAGTTTTGATAATACTTAATATGTAACCTTTTTGTGCGTATACGCACAGAAGCTGTTTGTTTTACGCTATTTTCATTGTATTACAGCTGAGCTAAGCTGTGTTTAGTTTCATGGTTCTCATGGGAAATGAGTATGTTAAAGAATTCAAAGTCAAGTTACGGCTGGGTAGCTATCTTACTTCACTGGTTAATGGCACTTGGAGTATTTGGTCTGTTTGGCTTAGGTGTCTATATGGTTGAGTTAACCTATTACGATACGTGGTACAAAGGCTCTCTTGATTTACACAAAAGCGTTGGCATTACCTTAGCTGCTTTATTATTGTTTCGATTTGGCTGGCGTTTATTAGGCACGCAACCAGACCCTGTTGCAGGAAGCTCTAAAGCGGTAAACATGGCTGCGCACTCTGTACATAAATTAATTTATTTAGCCCTTATTGTCATTGTTACATCTGGCTACTTAATTTCGACGGCTGATGGCCGTGCGATCGACGTATTTAACTTATTTGCTGTTCCGGCTTTACCCGAGTCGGTGGCTAATCAAGAAGATATTGCAGGTAAAATTCACTTTTATGCCGCGTATGGGCTTATAGGTGTTGTTGTTTTACATGCTTTAGGGGCACTAAAACATCATTTTATCGATAAAGATAAAACCTTAATTAGAATGATCAAACCATTGAAGGATGATTAATATGAAAAAATTATTATTAAGCACAGTACTAAGCGCTGCACTTTTATCTACTGCGAATGCAAATGCCGCAGACTATGTGATTGATACAGACGGTGCTCACGCATTTGTTACATTTAAAATCAAACATTTAGGCTATAGCTGGTTACACGGTCGTTTTAATACGTTTTCAGGTGATTTTAGTTACGATGACAAAGCACCGGATGCATCAAAGATCAATGTCACTATTGACACAAAAAGTATCGATTCGAACCATGCTGAACGTGATAAGCACTTACGTGGTAAAGATTTCTTAAATGTAGATAAATACCCTACAGCGACGTTTAAAAGCACATCAATCAAGTTTGATGAAGAAGGCGATGAAGCCGATGTAACTGGTGAGTTTACACTTAACGGTGTAACAAAAACGATTACTTTTGAAATTGATAAAATTGGCGAAGGTAAAGATCCATGGGGTGGTTACCGTGTTGGCTTTGAAGGTGAAAAAAGCTTAAAACTGGCTGATTATGGTATTGATTACAACTTAGGCCCAGCATCAACTCATGTTGATATTGGCCTGTTTATCGAAGGTATTCGTAAGTAACGACTACACGAAACGTGCCGCTTAATGAGCGGCACTTTCATTTCTATCTCTTAACCTTTTTTCTAAGATTGGTTTTAAGTTATCTGGCAACCATCGTACTAAGATATCTTCAAAATTTTGTGTATGCGCTATTTCCTCCAGCGCTTTATCTAACAAGGTAATCATTGCATGGCCTT
Organism: Pseudoalteromonas sp. MB41; assembly: GCF_020966275.1. Classification (NCBI taxonomy): domain Bacteria; kingdom Pseudomonadati; phylum Pseudomonadota; class Gammaproteobacteria; order Alteromonadales; family Pseudoalteromonadaceae; genus Pseudoalteromonas; species Pseudoalteromonas sp. MB41. The sequence goes on from NZ_JAJJZF010000026.1 coordinate 43,055, forward strand.
GTTCATTGTTTGTGCAGCCAATATAACCAACACTTAATTTAGGCGCTTCAGAGAGTGTTAGTTGGGTTAATTCATTCTCGAATCCCATCGAGTGCGCCAAATAATAATGCTCACTTGGGTATCCTAATAAAATATCAATGCGCTTTTTGTGTAGCATATAAGTTAAGCTTGCAAGGGTATCGCGGCCTGGTCTTGAGATAATATTTGCATCATGGCTTGAGTTAATTACGTTATCTATATTACTGCCAAATGAGCGGCTCATTGATACACCTAATGCAAGGTGTTTGTCGTTAAGTAATGACTTTAGTGATACCGGCTTAGAGGGATCTAAATTAAGTTTTTCAATTAGCTCTTTACGAATCGCAATGGAGGGTGACAAACCTACAGTGGACGTGTGTGTTGTAAATGCAATGTGTTGTTTGCGATGTTCGCTTTGATATAGAGACAACATGCAGTAATTATTGTGTGGATTTGATAGCTCATGAATGGCACGACTAGCAGGCAATAAAGTGCGTGTGAAAGTGTAATCGGGTAGAGCATTTTTAAGCAGTTTAATGACACTTTCGTCACGTCCCATGCCTTCGTAACGGTCATTCATTATGTAGTAGGGGGCAAAATCAACTACGATCCATTCAATCGTTTTAGATTGATTAGTTGCATTTGCAAAAGGGCACAAAAAAAAATAGTAAAAAAAACCATGCCAAACGCATTTTCACTACCTATTCGTAGGTTAAAAATATAAGTGTAGCAGGAATTTAGATAAGCGTACGAAAGTTAAAAACTAAAACGCCAGCGTGGTATGCTGGCGCTTTTTCGGTTTGGGTTTAGTTGGCCTTTAACCATTTTACAAATTGGCGTGCATCGCTCGCCTTTTGGAAGATGGCATTTTTTAGGCCTTGCGTGTCGCTAAAAATTACACGCTGTTTGTTAACCGAAATTGATTGCACTGGATGTGCTATTTGGATCAAAGATCCATTGTATTTGTATGACATAATAAAACTCACTCTTTCTTTTTGTCAGTGTTCTGTAGAGCTTTGTAAGGGAACTTATAATACAGACTGACATTTGTTGTCTTGCCTACAGTGTTGACTATATTTGTGACAGTTTGGTGATAATTTTAAAATTCATCAAAATGTCATTGAGCCACACAGGTGCAAATATTTATACGAATATGCGGGAATTACTGGATCAAGGTAAGGGGTTAACCGCGAGGTTTATAAAAACCAGACGAGTAGACTACTGCAATAAATATTTAAACGCAAGTATTATTTTTCTGGATGTTTATTTGAAACACGCGTATTCTTTACGGGCACAATAATAACAACACAGAAGTACATAAATGAACTACCTTTTGGTGTCAGATATATTCGGAAATACAGCACATTTATCACAGCTTGCGCAGCAGCTTAGTGGCAAAGTCAGTTTGTGTGAACCTTATTTAGGAGAAATACAAACACCGGTTTCTGAGCACGTTCAATATCAACACTTTTTGAATCAGTGTGGCCACGACACCTATCTTGAGCGAGTCTACATTAAAATGGCCGCTGTTAAGCGACCAACTACGATCATTGCCTTTAGTGCGGGAGCATCAGCAGTTTGGCGAGCGCAAGCAGAATTACAAAACCCCTACATAAAGAAAATTATTGCATTTTACCCATCACAAGTTAGAAATCACCTTGATTTATCGGCGACAGTGCCTTGTCAGTTTATTTTTGCGCACAGTGAAGCACATTTTGATATTGAACCAGTGGTGGCTACACTCAGAAATAAACCGAATGTCAGCTGTGAAGTGTCACAGTATGCCCATGGTTTTATGAACCCGTTATCTGATAATTTTGATCATGCTGGTTACCAAGCGTATATAGAGCAACTTTTCACCAAAAAATGCAATGAACAACTTGTAACGAACTAGTAAAACTAGTCTATAGTCATGAGTAAACAACAATTTAGTTAATGACTATGACTAACCCATATAAATACTGCCACTTTTTATCAAACCCCGTTGCTAAGCCGCCATGCCGCATGATTAACGCGGCAATGTATGGTTTTTTCGTGTCTGCTTGTGAGCAAAAAATGCAGCAATATGTCGATGCGACACTCAATACAGTTGCAAATGATTCTGTGTCATTCAATGTGTTAGGCAGTGTGTGTTTACTCACGTTTACTGATATTGAAAAAATATCGTCTCTGACCCCTCCGTTTTCTGAACAGGGCTGGATGCAAGAAACCGACATTATTATTTGGTTACCTGTTTCTAAAGTGGTTAATGGTGATATTGCCCACCTGTATTGGTATCCCGCCTTCATTAGTGTGAATAATATTTATGCGCTAATAAATGGGCGTGAGGTATGGGGTTACAACAAATATTTATGTGACTATGACATGCCCACACCGGCGAACAAAACATCACGTTTTTCAATTTCATTGCCGTGTTTTGATGTGTTCTCGGCTAATTCAAAGCTTGCAATGCATGAACTATTATCAATTGAACAAGACAATATCAACACATCAGAAAACTTATTAGATAACCTTGCTCTTTTTTCGAAGCGAGTGGCTGATTTTTTTGATGATGAAGTTAAAGGCGTGGATTTTTCATTAATTAAGCAACTGTTTGAGGGGTTTATTCACCCGCAAATGGATCAAATATTGTTTAAGCAATTCCCAGATGGAGAGGGTACAAGTGCCGTTTATCGCTCTGTTGTGCATTCTCCATCAGTGATAAAAAAAATTCACCAACTTAAGTTGTTAACTAATAATTTTACCCTTGATGTGAAGTCAGTAGCGAGTTTTCCGTTGCACGATATGTTTGGTATTCAATTAGGAAGCCAAGCGGTACATTTGCCTTTTTACATCAATATGGACTTTGATCAACTTGGCGCAAGCCAGGTTTTACCTGCGTAAAGGATGACCATGAGCAAAGAAAAAATCACAATCGTAGGGGGTGGCGTTGCTGCAATGACTGCCGCGGTGTATTTAACCGAGCAAGAAGATTGGCAGCAACATCGCGAAATAACCGTTTATCAACAAGGGTGGCGCTTAGGAGGTAAAGGCGCAAGTGGTCGTAATCAGCACTTTGGTCAACGTATTGAAGAGCATGGCTTGCATGTGTGGTTTGGTGCTTATGTAAATAGCTTTCGCACTTTGCAAGGGGTCTACAATAATTTGGACAGGCCAGCGAGTTCCCCGCTTGCAACTTGGCAACAGGCGTTTAAGCCGCATAGTTTTATTGCATTACAAGAGTTTATCGATAACGAGTGGCAAACATGGCCGATAGATTTCCCAACCGTTGCGGGTAATCCAGCAGATGGAAGCTTGGATATTACAGTGTGGGATTTTGTTACGATGACACTGGCTTGGCTGAAAAAATGGACCGAAGACATTGAAGATGTCTGTGAGCAACACGCAAAAACCACATTAGTTACTAAAAAGCCACGAGATCAGTTTTTACTAAAGCACCTCTATCAGCAAATAAAAGCGAATATTGATACTCAGGTTACCTCGGCAAAACAGTTTATTGATGACATTGAATCGGATGCGGCCGAGATTATCTCCACTCCTCGCTCTTTACTTACGCACTTACAACAGTTTACCGCACAGCAAACAACCCACACAGACAAGCAAGCTGATCGTTTAGTGATTTGGTATATCGTTCGCAAATTAAAGCGTTGGTTTAAAGAGCAAGTAATAGAGTTACTGGATGATAATGCACAACTGCGCAGGCTATATATTTGTGCCGATCTGGCTATTGCGATGCTGACAGGTCTGATAAAAGATAAAGTTTATCGCGATGGTTTTGGGGTAATTAATTGTTATGATTTTCGTCAATGGCTCGAAAAAAATGGTGCAAATAGAGCCTATAGCGTTAATTCTGCTCCTGTACGAGGTTTTTATGACTTGGTGTTTGCATACCCCAATGGCGACTTTAACAAGCCTAATGTTGAGGCCGGTGTTGCAGCACTTGCCATGCTAAGAATTGGCCTTTGTTATAAAGGGGGAGTGATGTGGAAAATGCAAGCAGGCATGGGAGATGTCATTTTTGCTCCTATTTATGAGCTACTCAAAAAACGCGGTGTAAAATTTAAATTTTTCCACCAGCTTACACAATTAACGCCGGGTCAAGATTCTCATGGGCAAGCTGTGGTATCGCATATTGAACTGCGTCAGCAGGTCAGCTTAAATTCGGGTGAATACGCGCCGCTTATCAATGTAAAGCAGCTGCCTTGTTGGCCAAGTGAGCCGCTCTTAGACCAAATAAACCCGCTACAAGCGCATTTGTTGCAAGAATATCAGGTTAATTTAGAGTCGTTCTGGAGTGACTGGCCAGAAGTATATGAAGCGCATTTTAAGCAGCCACTTCCAAGTCTTACATTAGTGCATGGAGTTGATTTTGATACCCTAATATTGGGGGTATCTGTTGCTTCGCTTGAGCATGTGGCGGCAGATTTGCTTAGCGACGATAATGGCCTTGCTTTACAAGCGAGTAAAGTAAAAAGTGTTGCGACACAAGCTTGCCAAGTTTGGTTGAATAAAACTGATCAACAACTCGGCTTTACCGATACCAATTCGGCTCAAGAAGGGCCTATATTAAGTGGTTTTGTTGAACCCTTCGATACATGGGCTGCAATGAGCAATCTCGTTGACAAAGAGGCGTGGCCAGACAGTGACCCGCCCGTTAATATTGCCTATTTTTGTAGCGCTTTTACGTGTGAGCATTATCCACCGGCTACGGCACATCATTTTCCTGAGCAAATGAAAGCTGAGGTGAAACATAATATGCAGTATTTATTCAGCGTTGATATGCAAGCATTGTGGCCGCACGCTTATACCAATAATAAGTTTGACTGGCAGGTGTTTTACCAAGATCCACACAGTATTTTGCCTGTTTTAGAGCAACAGTATTGGCGGGTAAATATTGATCCCAGTGAGCGTTATGTACTCTCAATTACAGGGTCAAGCAAATTTAGATTAGCGACTGATGGCAGCCACTATAAAAACTTACGCCTTACTGGCGATTGGATAAAAACAGGCGTTAATGCTGGCTGTGTTGAAGCGGCGGTGATGGCTGGCATGCAAACGTCACGCTCACTCTGTGGCTTTCCAAGTCAAATTAGCGGCGAACACGTTTTTGAAAAAGGGTAATGTTTAGTCAACAGCGACTTTAATGTGGCATCAAAGCCGTTAACCCTCTGCTTTTTATGCGACTTTATAGCGTTGTTTGGTCTATACTTACTGGAAATTACAATAATTTAACATACGTCCCTCTTTTTAAGGTCTAAAAACGAATGAAACGTCCTTATCAATTCAATCCTAAACTCACTATGCTCGCGAGTAGCTGCTTCGCGGCATGTGTCATGGGTAATGCCTCAGCGCAAAATACAGAGGCTGAAAAGGACATGGAAGTTATTAGTGTCTATGCACAGAAGCGTCCGCAATCAATTCAGGACGTCAGTGTTGCGGTAAGCCAAGTGAATGGCGAACTTTTAAAAACGCAGCATTTTAAAGATTCAACCGAAATAGGGTTATTTGCACCGAACGTGAAAATAACGCAAAACGCGGCCGAGGGCACACCTCCCGCCGTCAGTATTCGGGGAATTGGCTTACTTGATTACAATACTGCGAATACATCGCCTGTAGCTATGTACCTTGATGGCGTGGCGGTTGGTTCGGCAAATAACCAAATTATTAACCTGTATGACGTAGAGCACGTTGATATTTTGCGTGGCCCGCAAGGCACGTTATTTGGTCGAAACTCAACCGGTGGGGCAATTTTAATCCGCACAAATAGGCCTGAGTTTGAGCAAGCAGGGTCGTTAACACTGGGTATTGCCAACAATAACGCCAGTAGCTTAGAGGGGATGTGGAACCAACCGTTGGGCGATGAAACGGCGATGCGGTTAGCATTCAATTATCAAGATTATGACTATTCGACACAAAATAATTTTTCTGCATCACCGACCGCGGGCATGGAGCAAAAAAATGCACGGCTGTCACTGTTAAGTCAATGGGATAACGTAGAGCTTTACCTGCAAGCACATATTGAAGATTGGGATGGCATTTCGCAGCCAGTGGGGAGTATCGGTATTATAGCAAACCCATTAACGGGTGAATTATGTTCGCCAGCCGATGCGGGTTCAACACGGTGCTTTGATAGCTTTGGGTTTAACGATGGGAGTGACGACTTTTTTACTGTGAGTGTTAATAATGACTCACCGCATAAATCAGACGGCTATGGCTTTATCGGCGAATTAAATTGGCAGTCGAGTGATAACACAACGGTGACCTCCGTAAGTAGTTTTAATAATTTAGAGCGAAGCCATGCATTTAATTGCGATGGCTCACCAGCTAGGTTGTGCGAAGGAGTGTTAGGTTTAGACACCCATTTATTCAGTCAAGAGTTTAGGGTCCTTAATGAATTTACTCATTACACGCTGACCAGTGGGGTGTATTTTGCTGATGAAACGATTAAGCAAGATAACATCAATGATATTTTACGCGACTTTCGTGGTATTTTGCCTGCAGATTTAACGGCCACATTTTATTACGATAATCATATCGATACACAAAACGTAGCGCTATTTAGCCAAATTGAAGTGCCATTAGCCACGCGTTGGTTGCTCACTGCGGGTCTACGTTACGATTATGAATCACTTGAATACAGCTCTACATCAACCTTAAATGTGGTAGTCAACCCCAATGATTTAGCAGGGGTTTTAGTGCCATTTTACACGGTTTCTGATAAGCAATCCGATAATGGCATTACCGGTCAGTTTGCTCTCAATTATACGTATTCTGACACAGCGAACCTGTATTATCGTTTTGCTAATGGCAGCAAAAGTGGCGGGTATAATGGCGGCTTTTTATCATCTGAAGAACAAGCAATCTTAGCTGATTACGGCAAGGAGCGTTTAAATGCCCATGAGGTTGGCCTGAAAACGTATTGGCCGGAACAACGGTTACGAATGAGCTGGGCTGCGTTTTATTATGATTATAATGACCAGCAAGTGTTTATGAATCAAGCCTCTGAAACACCGCAAATGCCGCCTGTTCAATTGCTTGAAAATGTAGCCGACTCTATAATTTATGGTCTCGAAAGTGAAATAAATTATCAGCCCACCCAACAACTCGCTATGCAGTTATCAGTGGGCTATATTCCTCATGCCGAGTACGAAGAGTATGTCGATCCATTGGGTAATAGTATCACCGATAATCAATTACCTTTTACTTCAAAATGGGATGTATCGGCAGGGTTGCAGTATGATACGCGGTTAATGAATAACCCGTTTTCAGCCAATGTGATGGTTGACTATCAGTCAGCATTTTACTTTGATCAAAATATGAACCCGTACGCCCGTCAAGAAAGCTACAGCCTTGTTAATGCACACTTTAAATATGATGTAGATAACTGGTCGTTTATATTATGGGGAAAAAATCTATTTGATACAGAGTACAGTCAGTTAAAATTCGATTTGAGTTCATTTCTGGGTATGTTAGAAGACTTTAAAGGAGAAGGGCGACGTTATGGCTTTGATGTGGCTTTTCAATTTTGATGATTTATGACTTTTGTTTATTAGGGGCGCTGTGAATGCGGTTAAAGCTATTCTTAGGCAGTTTGCTTTTTCTATTTTATTCAACGTATTCAGTGTGCGCCGAACAAGCGTTTATATATACAGACGCATTTTTTGAGCAGAACCTACATGATGTCGGGCAAATATTAGCTGCGAGAGACAATCGATTTCCTCAATCTGCGGCTGATATTAAACGCTGGCGTGCCACAAAAAGGCCACAATCACGTATCAGTTCGATTGGGGGCGGTTACTGGTTGATTGTCGATATAGAAAATCAAAGTGATATCGAAGACCTTGTCCTGTACCCCTACAATACCTTGGTTTCAAAAATAGAAAGTCGGATTTATGACCTAACCGATGTTTCTCAACCTGTACGAAGTTTTGTGACAGGTGGCGTCGAAAAAAACCAATTTGCATTTCACTATGGAAACCGCCTAAACCTTGAAAAAGGCAAGCGCTATACGTTGATCACACATTTTGAAAGCGATTATTTTTATACTCCTGCAAAGTTAGTGTTAACGCCGTATCAAGATTATTTCGAAATTATCACGCTCGAAAATGTAATCATCATGCTGTGTTTTGGGGTCGGTATAGCGCTTGGTTTGTATAACCTGTTAATTTATTTAGTGTCTAAAGACGTCACGCATTTATATTATGCTTTATTCACCGCTTCGTGGGTGTTTGCATGGAGTCATTTCTTTCATATTTCGGATCAATTGTTTGGGTATTACAACCCGCACTTACATTGGCTAGGTTTTGCACTCACGCCACTGACCAACATTTTATTTTACAATAATCTCCTTAAGTTAAAGGAAACGTTTCCGAAATTATCGCAGCTGTCTCTGACTGTCGGGGTTATCGCAACATTGGGGATCCCATTTTGTGTTGTGTGGCCTAGCTTTGGTTTTTATTGGTCAACATTAGTAACGGGTGTCGCTTTGTGTTTAGGCTTGTATATCGGTGTACGTTGTATGTTGATTGGCTTCAAACCTGCACGTTATTTTGTACTGGCCTATGTTGCCATGATGGTGCCTAACATGGTGGGTAATCTTACAAACTTAGGATTATTGCCTGCCACGTCGATGAATTTATATTTATTAGGACTGATTGGCACCGCGATGGATGCCATGCTACTAGCGTTTGCTGTCGCTGATAAATTTAGGTTGTTGCATGAGGATAATGTTGAGCTTAATAAAAATCTCGAGCAAAAAGTACAGTTAAGAACACTTGAACTTGAAGAATTAGCCGATGAATTACGAGACGCAAATGAAGCTAAAAGTCGCTTCTTAGCCAATATTAGCCACGAAATACGCACACCCATGACGTCGATTATTGGCTATGCTGATGGCATTATGCTTGGTGATATTAAGCCTCATGAACGAAATCATGGCATCGGTGTCATTTTACAAAATAGTCGCCATGTACTCGGCCTTATTAATGATATTTTGGATATGTCGAAAATAGAGGCGAATAAGCTTGAAATTGATCTAATTGAAACCGATTTATTTGCCACGATAGCGAATATTGAATCACTTATTGGTAAGCAAATACGTGATAAAGGCTTAAAATTTAGCGTTGATTATCAATTCCCTCTGCCTGATTACATCGTGACCGATCCTAGCCGATTAAGGCAAATATTATTAAACTTGACGACCAATGCACTAAAATTTACTCAGGTTGGGCGAATAACGCTTACGGTGAGTTGTGAGAATAATATCTTAGCGATCAGTGTGAAAGACACCGGTATTGGCATGACAGATTCTGAACAAAAGTCGTTATTCAGTGCCTTTTACCAAGCGGATTCGAGTATTTCTCGTCAGTATGGTGGCACAGGTTTGGGTCTTAATATTTCTAAAAGTTTAGCGCTAAAACTGGATGGTGATATCAGTGTAAAAAGTTACGTTGGCTCAGGTAGTGAGTTTACTTTAACAATCGCTGTGTACACAACAGACAATACGCGTTGGCTCAATGATATGAGTGAAGTTAGATTAGTCGAAACCTCTCCGTTTAGTAAACTTGATGCGCCAGAAAATTTAAAAGGTCGGGTGTTACTCGCTGAAGATCACCCTGACAACAGACGTTTATTTGCACGTATTTTAGAGCGTATGGGGCTAACAGTCACAACGGTTGAAAACGGTAAAGATGCCGTGCAGCAAACGCTTGAGAACACATTTGACTTAATATTACTTGATATTCAAATGCCAATTATGGATGGTCAAGAAGCACTGAAAATGATGCATGCGACGGGGATCTCGGTGCCCATTATTGCTTTAACCGCGAACACGATGAAGCATGAGGTAGAGCGTTACATGAACCAAGGTTTCACCGATTTAATTGCAAAGCCCATAGACCGTAATGCATTTAGTCATAAAATTGCCAGTTACCTAGACTGCGATGAGTTGGCTGATATAAAGCTACCTGAACACGAATTCCAACTGCTTAAGGATGACTATATCAAAGGACTTAAAAATCAATATGCCGATATGCGTAAGCAATATAAAAAAATGGATATCGAAGGCTTAAGTCGAAATGTGCACATGTTAAAGGGCGCAGCCAACATGTTTGAGTGCGAGACGCTTTATATCAAAGCACTTGCTGTTGATAGTGCATTAAAAAATGACACCATAACGCTAGACACGCAGTTGTTTGCCTCGCTATTTAAGGCCATGGAAGACGAAATAGACAAAGTGTGTCATTAATGATTTGAATAATGGGTATTTCCATACATACGCAGACAGTGCAGACAAATCTTGGTATTAATAGATACTCACAAAGCATAATCAACCGACTAGTTGCTAAAACGTTATGATGCAGTATCAACATATTTCAGTGCCAGAGCAGGGTGAACAAATCACTATCGATAAAAATGGCCAGTGGTGTATTCCTGACAATCCAGTAATCGCTTACATTGAAGGGGATGGTGTTGGGCAAGATATTAGCCCCGTTATGCGAAGTATCGTTGATTCTGCTATTGAGGCGGCTTATCAAGGAGAGCGCCGGATTCACTGGATGGAAGTGTTTAACGGTGAAAAAGCGGCCGCACTTTACGACGGAGATTGGTTTCCACAAGAAACACTCCATGCCGTAAGGCAGTTTAAAATTGCCATAAAAGGTCCACTAACCACTCCTTTGGGTGGGGGCTTTCGTTCTTTGAACGTCGCACTTCGCCATGAAATGGATTTATTCGTTAATATGCGGCCTATCCGCAGTTATCCGCATTTACCCTCACCATTAAAAGAGCCTGAAAAAACCCACATAACCGTTATTCGCGACAGTTCAGAAGATGTTTACTCGGGTATTGAATGGCAAGCTGGCAGTATTGACAACGAGCGAATGCTCGACTTTTTATGTCAAGAAATGGGGGTGACACGATTACGTTTTGATACCCAGTGTGGGCTTGGCATTAAAAATAGCTCAAAAGAAGCGGCCGAGCGTTTGATGCGATATGCACTCAATTATGCACTAAAACAACAAAGTAAATCTTTAACTGTGGTGCATAAAGGGAATGTATTAAAGTTTACAGAAGGGGCGTTTAAACGCTGGGCCTTTGCGGTTGCAGAGCAAGAGTTTAATGCAGTTGCCCATGAGAATGGCCGTTGGTTGCTAATAAAGCGTGACAATCAGGACGATTTAGTCATTAAAGAAGTGATTGCCGATAATATGCTTCAGCAGGCGTTGCTTACACCAGAACAATTTGATGTAGTCGTAACCACCAATCAAAATGGTGATTATTTGGCCGATATGTTGACTGCACAAGTCGGTGGCGTTGGTATAATGCCAGCAGCAAATTTAAATAATGAGGTCGCTTTTTTTGAGCCAACACATGGCACTTTTAACCGGATAGCGGGTGAAAACACGGCGAACCCAAGCAGTAGTATTTTAAGTGCGGTAATGATGCTGCGTTTTATGGGGTGGCAGGAGGCTGCACAAAAAATTGAGTCAGCTCTGGAAGAAACATTATTGGCAAAAGAGCTTACCTTTGATTTGGCTGAGTATGTCACCGGTGCGACGATGCTTAATTGCAGTGATTTTGCAACAAGCATCATCGCTCGAATAAGTAACTCAAAGTAATGCGCATATTATGCAGCGTGTGCGTTATTGATGGCGTAGACGCATGGTTTACCTGTCAGTGCCGCGGCACGTTGGTAAATGTGCTTTGCACCAGGCTCGTCGCTTGTAATACCTGTTAGCGTATCCATAAGAGCAACTACTAAAATAGCCGGTACTTGGCAGCAATACTCATCAAGTACCGCCGGCGTCGTTTGAGCATCTACATGACAATGTGGATGAGTGCGTACAGAGCTGTAGGCAGTTAACAGTGTTTCGGTTGGTAAAACATCATCTGCTTGGTGTTTCGTTTTACGACACTGACACCCAAATTCATCAACAAGTGTTGCAAGAATCTGGTATATCTCGTCACACGCAATTTCGCTTTTTTTACAAAGTTGCTGTTCAATAAAAGTGTGTAATTGACCATTAATGTAAAGGCCGTCTTGTTGAGTGAATTGTGCTGAAGTTTCCATATCAAGTTCTCTTTGTTTATGTGCTTAACTTCACTCTAGCCTGTCACTCATTATTAATGAAATTGTTGTTTTCAATAACTGATATTGATTTTATCAATATTGTTAATTTGTTACCTGTCGGCCACTGTATTTGCAAAAGCTAATAGTTCTCGACGCAGCCATTGGTGCGGGTTTGCATGGTGTAATAATGGACTCCACAGCATTTTTACTTCAATGGGAACAATTTGAAATGGCACTGGACTTATGACTAAATCGGTGTGTTTTGCGAGCAACATCGCTTGACGACGAGGCAGCGTGGCTATCAATTTAGGCGATTGGCAGAGCAAGCTTGCGACCATGTAATGGCGAGTGAATACACGAATATTACGCGTTTGTTCGAGCTGCCATAAGGCTTCATCTACCCAGCCTAATTTTTGACTTCCAGATTTATTAGTCACCGCTGCTTCAACCCCCCAGCCAGCCCGATTTACCCAAATATGCTCTTGTGCAAGGTAGTTCTCAAGCGTTTGCTGTTGTAGATAAGGATTGTCAGGGTGACTTAAGCAGCAATAGTTATCGCGCCAGACACTGGCTTGGTGAAATGAACGGGGTAAACCATTAAAGCGGTTTATAGCTAAATCGATTGTGCCCTTTTCCATATCGTGTAAGTTGACGTCGCTTGGACTCAAAATATCAAAATTAAGGCCGGGGCTTTTCGCCAGTTGTTGGGTGATAAAAGGGGCTATTAAGGTTGATTCTAGATAATCATTTGCCATGATCCGAAACGTTATATTTGCAGTGCTTGGGTCAAACAGTTCACTTGGTTGCGTGATTTCTTCGGCCATTTTTAGCAGTGCTTCAATTTCAGGCTTGAGACTCAGCGCTTTGGCTGTGGGTGTCATTGTGCCAGCGGCTCGAACGAGCAAGGGATCGTCAAATAAATCACGTAACCGTTTTAATGCATTGCTCATCGCAGGCTGCGTTAAGGCAAGTTTATTGGCTGCTTTTGATACATTTTGCTCATCTATCAGTACATTTAAATACACCAATAGATTTAGGTCGACGTGCCTAATATTCATCTGATCAATCTTATTTATTATCTTTATTAATTACCTAAATTAAAGCGTGCTTGCTATTGTGTGTAAACACGGCAACTAAAATAATCAGCATAAGTGATATCAATAATGCCTCAACACGATGCAATTTTTCGTAAAAAAACAGAGTCGGAACAACTAAAGAATATTATTGCCACGAAACTAGCCCGCGCAGTGTATGCAGGGTTTGAGGCCATGTTTGCAGAGTTTTTGAATATCACCTTAGGGGCACAAAGCCGGTTTGAACAACGTCAATGGCATCAAGTGCAAACAGCAATGAAGTTACGGTTACAGGTTTACGAAGGCCAAGTAAAAAAAGTAAGTGAAGCAGTAAAGATCATAGCTTACAGCGAAGTTAACGATCCTGCTCTGTGGTTATTAGCAAAACAAATTTATGCAGAAATGGTGCAAAATCACGAAAACCAGCCCATTGCACATACGTTTTTCAACTCGACATTTGGGGCTATTTGGGACTCACGTAAAATCCGTAATGTTCATTTGTTTGTTTTAAAGGCACGGTATCGCTTAGGGCCTCGTCCGTTTGATTCTCTGGTAAGTCGGATCTCGTTACAAAGTGGTTTTGAAAATGCGATAAAAACCCTTGTGAGTCGTCATGTTTTTCGCTCCGATTATGCACATTTCACTGATGATATTGCCATGTTGCAGCGTACTTTAATTGCAGGATCAAAAAAACAGTGCCCACAGGTTTATGAGCTGCTAGCACTGAATGATGGTTATATCGAATACGCTAATTCATTATTTTTTAGAAATAAAGCGTGTTACATCATTGGGCGATGCATTGCTAAAAACGGTGATAATATGCCGTTTGCCATAGCCTTACTAAATAGTGAAAAAGGGCTGCACATTGATGCCGTCATGATGGGCGCCGATCAACTTAGTCTGCTATTTGGGTTTGCGCGAACCTACTTTATGGTCGACACCGACCAACCTGCGCGTTACGTTGATTACCTCAGCGTGCTGATGCCCCATAAGCAACGTTTTGAGTTATTTAACGCGATAGGATTTATCAAGCATGCCAAAACCGAGTTTTATCGCTATAAAGTTGATACCACTAAAAATAGCCCTCCTGATGATAAATACATTATTGCCCCAGGTACGCCTGGCATGGTGATGTTGGTATTTACGACACCAGGCTCTGATTATGTGTACAAAGTGATTAAAGATAAATTTAGCGCACCAAAAACCGCCACTAAACAACATGTCATGGCGAAATACGACTTTGTAAAGCAAGCCGATCGCGTGGGGCGCTTGGTTGATACCCATGAATTTCGTTATTTAGCGTTTGATTTAAGCCGATTTAGTGAAGAATTACTCACTACGATGCAGCGCCAAATTGGCGACAGTTTAATTATATCGGGTAATGCGCTTATTTTGCGTCATGTGTATGTTGAACGGAAAATGACACCGCTTAATTTATATATTAATCAGTGTGATGAACGAAAACTTGAACTTGTTATGATTGATTATGGTAAAGCAATCAAAGAGCTGGCAGGTGCAAATATCTTTCCAGGCGATATGTTGATGAAGAACTTTGGTGTGACCCGCTGGGGAAGAGTGGTGTTTTATGATTACGATGAAATTTGCCCGATGACGGCGTGTCAATTTCGAGAGTTACCAAAAAGTGCTGACTCGTTAGAAGAGTTAAGCAGCGAGAGTTACTTTGATATTGCTGAAAACGATGTGTTTCCGAGCCAATTCAAGGTATTTTTCAGTGCAAATAAAACGGCATTTTCATTTTTTAATGCTGTGCATCACGACATTTTCAGTGTTGCTATGTGGCAGCGACTGCAAGCGGCTATTAATGAGGGACAATTATTGGATGTGTATCCGTATAAACAATCGTGGCGATTTAGTGAAATGAGAGCAAAACAGGGGTGAAAAAATCTCAACCACGTAGTCCTTCATCGGGATCCGGTATTGGCGTATGCTAATACGAACAATCAAGGGAGTACACTATGCTAAAAATATTCGGCATTTCAAGTTTGTTGCTAGCCTCATTCGCGAATGCGAACCCGCTGGTGGGGAGTTGGCAGTTTGTTGAAGGAAAGTATGCGACAAAGGAAGGGTATGTTACGGCAAAAGCACCCGAATTAACCTCGGTAAAGCTAATTACCGATACTCATTTTAGTTATATTACGCAGAAAAATGGCAATTTTCATTATGCGGGTGGCGGCAAATATGTTTTGCAAGACCAGCAATTTATCGAGACTTTTTCTTATGGTAATGTGCCTTCATTACAAGGTAAAACCATGGCATTTGATTACAAAGTAGACGGTGATTTATGGCATCATACTTTATATGAAAATGGTAAATTGGTGGAAGCTGAAATCTGGCAGCGAATTAAATAGAAGGTGTTATGCGTTATATTAAGCACGAAAATTCACAGTTAACGTTTGCAGAAATTGAAAAGCCGAATATTAAACACGATGAGGTACTGATTAAGGTCGCCGCAATAGGCGTTAATCGTGCTGACTGTTTACAAAGGCAAGATAAATACCCACCTCCTAAAGGCGACAGTGAGATTTTAGGTCTAGAGTGTGCAGGCACTGTCGTCGCACAAGGGGAAAACGTTGAGGTTGATTGGCTTAATAAACCCGTTTTTACTTTGTGTGCCGGAGGCGCATACAGTGAGTATGTTGCGGTAGATGCAGCACAGGTGATGCCGCTTGCTGACTCAATGAGTATGGCTGAAGGGGCTGCGGTGAGTGAAGTTTATCTCACTGCATTTTCGGCGTTATTTCAATTTGGCAAGCTTGAAGCTGGGCAAACTGCACTTATACACGCTGGTGCAAGTGGTGTGGGTGGTGCCGCTATTCAAATGGCAAAAGCTATTGGGGCTCAGGTAGTCATTACTGCGGGGAGCGATGAAAAATGCGCGCATGCAAAAAAGTTGGGTGCCGATCACTGTATAAATTATAAAACCACCGACTTTGTGGAGTATATGAAGACACATCAGTTACAAGCAAATACAATTGTCGACCCCGTTGCAGGGCATTATTTAAATAAAAATGCTGCTGTTGCTGCAATGGATTGCCAAATTGTGATGTTGGCATTTTTAGATGCGCGCTTTGCTGAGGTTGATTTCGCACGTTTGCTGAGTAAACGTATTTCATTTCATGCTTCTACACTTAGAAACCGCTCTATTGCTTTTAAACGTGAACTAAAAGCACAGTTTATAGCTCGCTTTTATGGCGAACTCGCTGCGGGTAAATTTGACTTTAATATATATAAAACCCTGCATTGGCAGGATGCAACTGAGGCTCACCGCATTTTAGATAATAATGAAAATTCGGGTAAAGTGGTGCTACTGGTTGAATAACGAAAAACTGCCCACATTATTGAGCTTATTAGCAGTAAATTAATCAAGGTTAGTATGAACCCAATTATCGCAATGCTGAAAGAGCATAACGTGAGTGACGAAAAAGTACGTGAGCTTTTTCAAGCATTCATGGAAAACCCAATGATGGCTATGGGCTTAGTTCAGCAACTCGGGATCCCGCCCGAAAAACTTCAACAACTGATGGCGTTGGTTATGACACAACCGCATTTAATAAAAGAAGCGGCTGAGTCAGTAGGTATCAGTAATGACGAAGTTGAACAAGCGAAAGCACAGTTTAAAAATCAACAGTCTTAAATAGAATAGAAAAGGTTAGCTGCATGCTAACCTTTTTTATTGCAAGCGTGCTATTGATAAGAAAAAACGTCATCGAGTTTCTTATCAAACAATTGAGCAATCTTAAAAGCCACTTCAAGTGAAGGGGAATATTTGCCTTTTTCAATGGCGACAATTGTTTGTCTTGAAACACCGACGGCTTCGGCCAGAGCTTGCTGCGTCATTTCATTGTGATGAAATCGTAATTCTCGAATAGTATTACTGAGCTGTTTTTTCATTAGCTGTCTCTTCGATAGAAATACACCTTACTGGCTGTCGTGATAATTTCACTGATCAAAAAGCCTATAATGAGGTAGTGCATTATATTATATAAATCTGAAACTTCAGGTAATAACATGCGACCAGATACACGCTCTATCTGAGTGGCTAAAAATACACACATTAAAATAATTGCTGAAGTTAACCAATGGCCAAGCTTAGCGCTTTTAAGTTCAATGAGTTTATCGCGCTCATCATCACCTAAATCTGCTTCTTTGTGCTTAATGCCTGCAAGCACTGATTGCATAATAATTTCGAGTATCACCGCAGTAATTACGACCTTATATAAGTAAGAAACCATTGTATCTTGGCTTAGGTTTCCATTTGTTTGTAATGAGTTAATACCAGTAAGGTAATAAATTAACAAACCAATAGTCACTCCCAACGTGCCCCAAATTGTCAGTTCTTTGTAGCTCATCTTTTATCATCCGGTGTAAAAAATATTTGACTTGGTGTTAAGTAAACTACTCATTGCTGGTTGTGTCAAATATTTTTAACACCATGTATGATATTTTTATCTTTGAAGTATTTCGTTACATTTAGCTAAGAACTAATTTGAACGGCAAAGACTCTTAATGAAACTAACAACACAAGGAACGAATATGAATTGGCTTGCTAACGTATGGAAAAATAACCGTTCATTGATTGTATTCATCTGCTTAATGAGTGTATTTAGGAGTGCTGTTGCCGATTGGTATGAAGTACCCACAGGGTCTATGAAACCGACAATTGTTGAGGGAGACCGTATTTTAACCGATAAAATGGCCTATGATTTACGGTTACCATTTAGTCATATCTCACTGGCGCGCCTTGATGAGCCAAAAGCGGGCGATATCATTGTATTTGATTCAACTGCTGCTAATAACCGCTTAGTCAAACGTGTGATTGCAGTGCCGGGTGATACGGTTACTTTAGTTGATAATAAATTGATTATTAATGGTCAAGTACTTGATTACTCGCTAGTGGATGATGAAGCAGGGCAGCAAACGTATTTAGAAAATTTTGCGGGTATTAAACATGCAATTCAGGTGTCGAAGACCCCCTCTGTGATGCAGCATTTTGCGCCAGTGGTTATCCCTGCAGATATGTATTTAGCGATGGGAGATAACCGTGATAACAGTGCAGACTCGCGTGTAATCGGTTTAGTGCCGCGTAGTGAGCTGTTAGGAAAAGCAGAAAGGGTGCTGGTGTCGCTTGATTATGATGATCATTACTTACCCCGCAAAGAGCGGTTTCTTAAAGATTTATATTTAGCACCCTGAAGATGAAATAGTTAAGTGTGAGTAAGCGTCAGATAATAATTGGCTATTTATCGTTTTGTGTCTCAATATTGACTACATGAAAAATAATACGTCTAAATAAGGAATAATCAGTGACGGACAGCAAACGATTTAAGCCTTTTATTGTTTACTTTTTATTGATGAGTTTTGTTGGGTTAGTTGCATGTGGTTCGAGTTCAAAGACTGAAAACCCAATCGCAACCGAGCCTGACAGCTCACTTCCTAATAATAGCACCGGCATTGTTGATAATAGCGCAAGTGCTGATTATAACATTATCATTTATGGCAATAGTCATAGCGCAAAACTTGCGACCTTGCTTGAGCAGTTAATTTCGAGTGAGTTAAGTAATAGTCAGGTTGCGACCCTCACGGTGAGTGGCCGTTTTTTGGATGAAATAGTTAACTCCCCCGGGAATATCGAAAAGCTAAAACAAAACAAGTGGAGTCATGCGATTTTTCAAGGGCAAAAGTATTCTCAATCGGGATCTGTAAATTATTCTACGGCAGAAACCGAGCGTCTAATTGCGAATGCAAAAGTGCTGGGAATAACGCCAATTCTATTCCCTGAACACCCACAAAGGGGGGATAGCAAAGAAGGTGAAGCAGTTTATAAGTTACATTTATCCATTAGTGATAAAGAAACGAGCTGTGTTGCGCCCATCGGTTTAGTGTGGGACAAAGCGATAGCAAGATTACCAGAAGTGAATTTATACCATAGTGACGGTAATCATGCCTCGGATGCTGGGCATTTGCTAACTGCGATGACCTTTTATGAAATTATTACCGGAGAACTTGCCGATACGCTTTCTTACAGCGCCTCTTTCCCTATTACTGAGCAACAGCACCAAGTATTTGGCCAAATTATTACCCAAGTATTAACCGAACACCCCGCGTGCCCAACAACATAAATGCCGAATATAAAAAAACCGTTGTGTTTGAAGTGACCCCCAATAGTTGGACATTCCAATTACTGGGGGTCTTTTTATGTCCAAACATCATCGAGCTTTTAAGCTCAAAATAGCAGAGCTCGCTTTGTCTGAAAGCTCTTCGACAGTAAGTAACAGATTTAATGTTACAGATAGGCAGGTCCGATATTGGACCGCTATTTATCGAATTCATGGCGCTGAAAGCTTCAGGTCTGTTCACAAACCTTATTCTCAAGCATTTAAGGTAGAAGTGTTAAAAACGATGACAGCAAACAGTTGGTC
>NZ_JAJJZF010000027.1:0-62283 GCF_020966275.1 Pseudoalteromonas sp. MB41
GTGAGCCATTACCTCACCAACTAGCTAATCCCACTTGGGCTGATCTTATGGCGCGAGGCCCGAAGGTCCCCCGCTTTGGTCCGAAGACATTATGCGGTATTAGCAGTCGTTTCCAACTGTTGTCCCCCACCATAAGGTACATTCCCAAGCATTACTCACCCGTCCGCCGCTCGTCAGCAGAGTAGCAAGCTACTCTCTGTTACCGCTCGACTTGCATGTGTTAGGCCTGCCGCCAGCGTTCAATCTGAGCCATGATCAAACTCTTCAATTAAAAGTTTTTTCTGTCCTTCCCATTAAGGGAGCGGACATGCTCAATGAATTCTGAATTTATTTAACATCTTTCGATGTTGAATTGACTGTGCTGAAATAAGTAAACTTATTTCCGTTGGTCACTCACTTTCCATTAAAGGAAAAAACATTGAGACTCTAAATTTGTTTGTCTTACTACCTAAGTAGCTCGACTGTTAGAACTCAATTTGCACGAGTGCCCACACAGATGATTGCTTTATATTGTTAAAGAACGTTTCGAGTTGCTTTCGCGTCTCGAGGGATGCGTATAATACATCCTTAATTTTTCGAGTCAACACTTAATTTTAAACTTTCTTTCGAAGACTTAAAACCGAAGTTTTACTTAACTCTCTGCTACGTTGTTCAGCGTCTTTCGTTGCTGCCCGCCGTGTCAGTGGATGCGCATTATAGGGATTATCTGGAGGCCGTCAACGCTTTATTTCAGTTTTATTTAATTAATTTCAATTTTGTACAATAACCATACAAATAAAGGGCTGCAGGAGTGTTTCAGCTCAAAAATCAGTCACTTTTATGTTCATTAAAGGGCAAATGAAAAAGCGATATACTTTAAAATCAGTCTATCGCTTTTATTTTACTAGTTGGATTACTTAGTGGAAATTTCCCACACAGCGATTGAGCCCGAGATTTCATTACCTACGACAAGTAATGCTTCATTCGTTGCACTTTGTTCTGCAGGTATAAATGCCATCCCCTCAGGGGCAAGATCACCGGTTATTTCTGTACTGGCTTCTAAGCCACGGTTAAAAAAGTAATCTTGGAATGTCACATTGTATGGATTTGTTATATCAAACACCATAATGCCACCCATACGCTCTAAACCAATAAATGCAAATGTACGCTCGCCAATAGTACCCAGTGCTAATGCTTCTGGTTCAGCCCCTTTGTCATCTGAGCGGGTATCACCGGCATTTTCATCTTCATTATTGTTAAATGCTTCGCCGTGAACTGATGCGGTAATACGTGAAATTTGGTCACCAGAATCAAAAACCACCATGCCATTACTATCCCAAATAGAAAATGAGCGGGCTCCGTATGCATAGAGTGACTCGTATTCACCATCGTTATCTTCATCACCTTTAACTGTGGTCACTTTTAGGCGGCCAATATCAGTGTTGTCGTTGTTCAGGTAATCAAAATTGCTTGCCAGCGTTAAGTCTTTAGCTCTGGTTTCATCTATATAAGATAAGCAGCCATCATCTTCATCATAGTCAAGACCACCTTTTGCTATACAATCAGCTTCGTCGGCTGTGTCAAAGAAGTATTCTCGTGCATCGCCTTCGTTAGCTGTAACGATGAAATTTGCACCTTTCCAGCTGAAACTAGCGATAGTATCGGGTTGATACATACCATATAAGCCTGGGTATGATTTAAAGTTCACCCCTCCATCTTTATCTGATGCATCAATGAGTAAATTAGACCAGTCTTTGAAGCCTAACCCTTTTAGCTCTAAGCTATTATTTTCCAAATTAACGATAGCCAGGGCATTATTTTCTTGTAGTGAAACGTAGGCAAACTTATTGTCTTTAGAGATGCTGATGTACTCAGGCTCTAAATCCATAGCTACGGTTGTATTAATTAGCTTGCCGTTGATTGTACGACCTGTCGGATTAGCAAAAACAATCCCTAATTCTTCAAGCTCTGCTTGTTTATCGTTATAGGCTGCGAAGGTGATGCTAATAGCAGTGTCAGCAATCACGCCATCATTGATGTTAATGATGCTAATTGAGCCTTCAGGATCAATACTGTAATCCCCATTCGGTTCGCCTTCGTTTGCAACCAGTACTTTATTACCATCATGGCTAAAGGTAACCATGTCGGGCAGGGCGCCTACAGATACATTCTTAATAAACTGAGGCTCGTCGCCACTAATATCATAAAATGCGATAAGCCCTGCATCACCCGTTGTTTTTGCAGCCATAGCTACAGCAAGTAATTCGTTATTTTCATCGATGGCGATACTGTTTGCATCACCCGCACTGTGCTCATTAAGAGACACGGTAATTGCAGAGGCCAAATTAGTGCCGTTTACAACGCCTTCGTTATCCTTTACGAGCGCAGCTCTGTCAAAGCTATCAGCCGGAATGATATTAACCACAGCAGAATCACCCGAACTATTAATTGCAAAAATTCTTTTTTTAGCCGCTTGATAGGCCACAATCTCTGCGGCACCTTCTGGGCTTTGTGCATTTAATACTGCACGGCCAATAAGATGAATATTTAAAGCTGAATGTGCATTAGTGCCATTAACACCATCTTGCCCTGCGGGACCTTGCTCACCTTGTAAACCATTTTTTCCATCATCTCCCTCTAATGAGCAACCCGTAAGAATAGACAACAGTGACAGAGCAAGCATTGATCTTTTTAACATTATTATTTTTCCTTTGTGTTGTATTTACTACATAACAACACACAGGCATGACAACAATATGGCATTTTTATGTGGACAAAATCCGGGCATAAAAAAAGCGAGTGTGAACTCGCCTTTTTCAATTAGGTATAATGCAGCTTACTGTTTTTTAACAGGGCGCTTCCAACCACTGAGATTACGCTGTTTACCACGCGCTACCGCCAGTTGTTCATCTTCAACAGTATTAGTGATCACAGAGCCCGCACCAATTGTTGCTGTTGAACCAATATTCACAGGAGCGACAAGCGATGAGTTTGAACCAATAAAGGCGTTATCACCGATGATGGTTTTTGATTTATTTACACCGTCGTAGTTACAGGTAATGGTACCCGCACCAATATTTACCTTTTCGCCGATTTCAGCATCACCTAAATAAGTAAGGTGGTTTGCTTTTGAGCCCTTACCTAAGCGGGTCTTTTTCATTTCGACAAAATTACCAATGTGAGAATCTTCTTCCATAATGGCACCAGGACGCAGTCGTGCAAATGGACCTAAAGTACATTTAGTCGCAACAGTTGCTTCTTCGACTAATGAATTGGCTTTAATAATAACGTTATCACCAATGGTGCAGTCTTTAAGTACGCAATTAGGACCTATTTGTACATTATTACCCAGTGTTACTTTACCTTCAAAAATAACATTAACATCAATAAGTACATCTTCACCCGTTGTTACTTCACCGCGTACATCAATGCGTGCTGGGTCGGCAAGGGTGGCACCGTTTAACATCAGCTCCTCGGCTTGCCATGCTTGATAAGCACGCTCAAGTGCCGCTAGTTGTACACGGTTGTTTGCGCCTTCAACTTCCATTGGATGCTCAGGTTGTGCAGAGGTGATTTCAACGCCTTCACTGTGAGCCATGGCAACAATATCTGTTAGGTAGTATTCACCTTGAGCATTGTTATTCGATAGGTTACTTAACCAACGTTTCAGTAATTCACCATTGGCAGCCATAATGCCAGTGTTGATTTCTTTAATCGCTAATTGCTCAGCGGTCGCATCTTTTTGCTCAATAATACCGACTAATTTGCCATTTTCACGCAGCATACGCCCATAACCAGATGGGTCGTCTAATGTTACTGTTAATACTGCAAGTCCGTTTTTAGGCGTAACAGCAAGTAACTTTTCTAACGTCGCACGTTTTGTAAGGGGAACATCACCGTATAAAATCAACACGGTATCATCATCAGCGATATGCTCTTTAGCGACCGCGACAGCATGGCCAGTACCAAGTTGTTCTTCTTGTAGCACCCAATTTACTTGATTATGAGAAAGGGCGGCTTGTAATTGATCGCGACCGTGGCCATAAACTAAGTTGGTCTCACGTGCGCCTAAGGCCGTGGCATTATCAATTACATGTTGCACCATCGGCTTTCCAGCCACTTTATGAAGCACCTTTGGAAGTGCTGAACGCATACGAGTACCTTTACCCGCAGCGAGAATAACGGTTGTCAGAGACATTAAAACAATATCCTTCTTTCTTTGTTTTAGTTGAGCTGTTAATGAGTGTAATAAGTAAGTCAACCTTGGTTAGGTAAGTCACGTCATGTGCAAATACTCAATCCTAATAAAGAGGACTGAACCTTAGATGAAATACTTATTCACATTTAATACACCACATTGTAACGGGCTTTGATGAAGGATATAAGTACTAAACGAAGAATAGGGCGCTTTAAACGAGTTTGCTTATACCATTGTGCTTAATTAAGTGGTCTATAATAATACTTAATCACTCAAAATGATTCAGTATTATTGCGGATTGATATTACATAAATGTTGAGTAAATTACAGGCACAAAAAAGCCCACATTAAGTGGGCTTTTACAAAACCGAGTAGGCTTACTTTTTGCGTAATTGTTGAATTACGCGAAGTTGAGCGATTGCTTCAGCAAGTTGCACTGCAGCTTGTTGATAATCTAACTCAGCAGTTGACGTATTCGCCATTTGCTCTTCAGCATCACGTTTCGCTTTTTCAGCCGCTTGCTCGTCCAGATCTTCACCACGTACTGCTGTATCAGCAAGAATCGTAATACGATCAGGTTGAACTTCTAGCGTACCGCCAGCAACATACATCACGTCTTCGTAACCAAATTGCTTAACTAAACGTACCATACCAGGTTTTAGGGCAGTTAATAATGGAGCGTGGCCATAGTTAACACCAAGGTCACCTTCACTACCACTTACTTGAATCGATTCAACCAGACCAGAGAACAAGCTCTCTTCTGCGCTTACTACGTCAAGATGTACAGTCATAGCCGCCATACTACCCTCCTAATTACATGCTTTTGGCTTTTTCTTGAGCTTCTTCAATAGAGCCAACCATGTAGAACGCTTGCTCTGGCATATCATCAAACTCACCGTTTAAGATACCTTTGAAGCCAGCAATTGTGTCTTTAAGTGACACGTATTTACCAGGCGCGCCTGTAAATACCTCAGCAACGAAGAACGGCTGAGATAAGAAACGCTGGATTTTACGTGCACGAGATACAACTTGCTTATCTTCGTCAGAAAGCTCGTCCATACCTAGGATTGCGATGATGTCTTTCAGTTCTTTATAACGTTGAAGAACTGTTTGAACGCCACGCGCTGTATCGTAGTGCTCTTGACCAATTACTAATGGGTCAAGTTGACGTGAAGATGAATCAAGTGGGTCTACCGCAGGGTAGATACCAAGTGACGCGATATCACGAGAAAGTACTACTGTTGCATCTAAGTGAGCAAACGTTGTTGCTGGAGATGGGTCAGTTAAGTCATCCGCAGGTACGTATACCGCTTGGATTGATGTGATTGAACCCGTCTTAGTTGATGCGATACGCTCTTGAAGTACACCCATTTCTTCAGCAAGTGTAGGCTGGTAACCTACCGCTGATGGCATACGACCTAGAAGTGCTGATACCTCTGTACCCGCTAGTGTATAACGGTAGATGTTATCAACGAAGAAAAGTACGTCACGACCTTCGTCACGGAACTTCTCTGCCATCGTAAGACCTGTTAACGCTACGCGTAAACGGTTACCCGGTGGCTCATTCATTTGACCGTATACTAGTGATACTTTATCTAGTACGTTTGAGTCGTTCATCTCATGGTAGAAGTCATTACCCTCACGTGTACGCTCACCAACACCTGCGAATACTGAGTAGCCGCTGTGCTCGATTGCGATGTTACGGATAAGTTCCATCATGTTTACGGTTTTACCTACACCGGCACCACCGAATAGACCAACTTTACCACCTTTAGCGAATGGACATACAAGGTCGATTACCTTGATACCCGTCTCTAAAAGTTCAACTGAACTTGATTGTTCTTCATAAGAAGGCGCTGCACGGTGAATAGACATACGCTCTTCTTCACCAATTGGACCAGCTTCATCAATAGGGTTACCAAGTACGTCCATGATACGACCTAGTGTCTTCGTACCTACTGGAACGTGGATTGGCTGACCTGTACCTTCTACTGATGTACCACGACGTAAACCGTCAGTAGTACCAAGTGCGATACCACGTACCACACCGCCACCTAGCTGTTGTTGAACTTCTAAAGTTAAACCCGCTAAGTCGCCATCTGTTACTTTTAGTGCGTCATATACGGCTGGCACGTTGTCTTGTGGAAATTCGATATCCACAACGGCGCCGATAATTTGGACGACCTTACCTAAACTCATGTCTATTCCTCTC
Source organism: Pseudoalteromonas sp. MB41 (assembly GCF_020966275.1). Lineage (NCBI taxonomy): Bacteria > Pseudomonadati > Pseudomonadota > Gammaproteobacteria > Alteromonadales > Pseudoalteromonadaceae > Pseudoalteromonas > Pseudoalteromonas sp. MB41. Next base: position 6,390 of record NZ_JAJJZF010000027.1, read on the forward strand.
ATTAAACTTTGCCGAAGCGTTAAACTGCTGCCGAGCCGCCAACAATCTCACTGATTTCTTGTGTGATTGCAGCTTGACGAGCCTTGTTATAAACAAGCTGTAACTCATCCATAAGGTCGCCAGCATTATCAGTTGCAGCTTTCATTGCAACCATACGGGCAGCCTGTTCAGAGGCAGCGTTCTCAACTACACCTTGGTATACTTGAGACTCAATAAAGCGTACTAACAGAGCTTCTAAAATAGCTTCTGGGTTTGGCTCATATAAGTAATCCCAAGAATGTTGAGATACTTCTTCTTCAGCTTTTGGCAAAGGGAGTAACTGATCGATTGTTGGCTCTTGCTTCATCGTATTAACGAACTTGTTAAATACGACGTATAAGCGGTCAATTTTGCCTTCAGAGTATGCATCTAGCATCGTTTTTACAGGACCAATAACGTCTTGTAATGAAGGTGTATCTCCTAAGTTCGCCTTTTTAGCGACTAACTTACCGCCGAAGCGTTGGAAAAAGCCTGCTGCTTTGCTACCTAAAGTAGTAAATTCAGCATCAACGCCTTTTTCTTTCCACGCTTTCACGTCTAGGGCAACTTTTTTGAACTCGTTAGAGTTCAAGCCACCACATAGACCACGGTCAGTAGAGATAACAATATAACCAACTCGTTTTACTTCACGCTCTTCTAAAAAAGGGTGAGTAAAATCAAGATTTGCTTGAGCAACACGACCAATCACTTTGCGTAAGTTTTCAGCGTATGGACGGCTTGATGCCACACGTTCTTGCGCCTTTTTCATTTTAGACGCAGCAACCATTTCCATTGCGCTGGTGATCTTTTGAGTATTCTTGATACTCCCGATCTTGCTTTTAATCTCTTTTCCGCTGGCCATGACTCTCTCTCCGAATCAGGTGGGCTTTAGTTGCCTAAAGCTCACCATTCATAACTAAATTACCAAGTTTGCGTCGACTTGAACTTCTCTAGAAGTTCTTTAAGTTGCGCTTCAATCTCAGCGTTGTAGTTACCAGTTTCATTGATTTGAGCCATTAGCTCTGCGTATGTGCTGTTTGCATAAGAAATTAAGCCCGCTTCAAAGTCACCGATTTTCGCGATTTCGATGTCTTTTAGGTAGCCTTTTTCAGCTGCGAATAGCGACAGAGACATTTCAGCAACAGACATTGGTGCGTACTGTTTCTGCTTCATTAGCTCTGTTACGCGCTCACCATGCTCTAATTGAGAGCGTGTTGCATCGTCAAGGTCAGACGCGAACTGCGAGAACGCAGCTAATTCACGGTACTGAGCTAACGCTAGACGGATACCACCACCTAGTTTCTTAACGATTTTAGTTTGCGCTGCACCACCAACACGCGATACCGAGATACCAGCGTTAACAGCTGGACGGATACCTGAGTTGAATAAGTCAGTTTCTAAGAAAATCTGACCATCGGTGATAGAGATAACGTTTGTCGGTACGAACGCAGAAACGTCGCCGCCTTGAGTTTCAATGATTGGCAATGCCGTCAGTGAACCTGTTTTACCTTTCACTTCACCATTAGTGAACTTCTCAACGTAATCAGCGTTTACACGTGATGCACGCTCTAGAAGACGAGAGTGAAGGTAGAATACGTCACCTGGGTATGCTTCACGGCCTGGTGGACGCTTAAGTAGCAATGAGATTTGACGGTAAGCAACTGCTTGCTTAGATAAATCATCATATACGATTAATGCGTCTTCACCACGGTCACGGAAGTATTCACCCATAGTACAACCAGCAAATGGTGCTAGGTACTGAAGTGCCGCAGATTCAGAAGCCGATGCAACCACAATAATTGTGTTTTCAAGTGCACCGTGCTCTTCTAATTTACGTACTACGTTAGCAATTGTAGATGCTTTTTGACCAACCGCTACGTACACACACTTAACGCCTGTGTTCTTTTGGTTGATGATTGCATCGATAGCTAACGCAGTTTTACCTGTTTGGCGGTCACCGATTACAAGCTCACGCTGACCACGACCAACTGGGATCATCGCATCGATAGATTTATAACCAGTTTGAACTGGCTCATCTACTGATTGGCGCTCGATTACGCCTGGTGCGATTTTCTCAACAGGTTCAAAACCGTCGTTATCTAAAGCGCCTTTACCATCGATAGGGGCACCTAGAGTGTTAACAACACGACCAAGTAGACCACGACCAACAGGAACTTCTAAAATACGACCAGTTGATTTAACTTTTACGCCTTCTTTAAGGTCTGCGTATGGACCCATAACTACTGCACCTACTGAGTCACGCTCAAGGTTTAGTGCGATAGCATAACGGTTGCCAGGAAGCTCAACCATCTCACCTTGCATACAGTCAGCTAGACCGTGGATGCGGATGATACCGTCAGTAACAGATACGATAGTACCTTCGTTACGAGCTTCACTTACAACTTCGAACTGCTCAATACGTTGTTTGATCAGATCTGAAATTTCAGTGGAATTAAGTTGCATGCTCTTTTTCCCAATTACGATTGTAGTGATGTAGCTAAGCGGGCTAACTTGCCGCGTACTGAGCCGTCAATTACAGTGTCACCCGCCTTAATAATAAGGCCGCCAACAACTGTAGCGTCTTCACTACAATTCAGCTTAACTTTGCGTGCGAAACGTTTTTCAAGTGCCGCTACCAATGTTGCTTGCTGCTCAGCAGAAAGCGGTGTTGCAGAAACCACGTCTACGTCGGTTTCTTTATCGTAATCCGCTTTTAATTCAGCGAATAGCTCTGCAACAGCAGGCAGTGCAACTAAACGACCATTTTCAGCCATTACCTTAACTAGGTTTTGGCCTTGTTCGTTGAGCTGCTCTGCACAGATCTTAATAAAAAGACCTGCTTTTTCAGTAGCAGTAGGCAATCCAGCTAGCGCAGCAGCGGCTTGCTCGTTGCTGGCAACTTGGCCAGCAAAGAACAGCATGTCGTTCCAACTTTCAACAGTGCCTTTTTCAACAGCAAGTTCAAAAGCCGCTTTAGCGTATGGGCGAGCGATAGTAGCCAATTCAGACATGCTCATACCCTCCTAATTACAGCTCAGCGACAAGTTTTTCAACGATGTCACTGTGTGCGGCTTGATTGATTTCGCGCTCTAGAATCTTCTCAGCACCAACCACGGCCAGAGTTGCTACTTTCTTACGTAGCTCTTCTGTTACACGGTTACGCTCTGCTTCGATTTCAGAGTGCCCTTGAGCAATAATTTTTTCACGCTCTTGTTGACCACGAACAGTTTCTTCGTCAACGATAAGCGTGGCACGCTTTTTAGCTTGTTCAATGATATCAGCCGCTTGAGCTTTTGCCTCTTTAAGCTGCTCAGCAGCTTTCTTTTGCGCAAGTTCTAAGTCTTTTTCGGCTCTATCAGAGGCAGCTAAACCATCTTCGATTTTCTTCTGGCGAGCTTCAATTGCACCATTTAGTGGTGGCCATACGTATTTCATACAGAAAAGTACGAATACCGTAAATGCAATTAATTCACCGATAAGAGTGGCTGTTAAGTTCACGACCGCTCCTCCTTAAAATAGTAAGCTGTTCAAAAAATAATATTAAAGTACGAACAACAATACCATTGCGATACCAACACCGATCATAGCTACGGCATCGATTAGACCAGCAAGGATGAACATCTTAACTTGTAGTGAAGGTGCAAGCTCTGGTTGACGCGCACATGCTTCTAGGAATTTACCACCCATGTTACCGAAGCCGATAGCAGTACCGATTGCACCGAAGCCGATAAGTAGAGCAACAGCGATATACTTAAGACCTAATACTAGTTCCATTTTTTTCTCCAAAGTTTCAATTGTAAATTAAAATTAAATTTTAAAAGTGTAAAAATTAGTGATTATCTGAGCTTGCCATGCTTAGGTAAACGATTGTAAGCATCATAAATACGAATGCTTGTAGCACGATTACTAAGATGTGGAATGCGGCCCAAATAAAGTGCAACGGTAGTTGCATTAAACCAACAGCGCCGATCAAGATGAAAATCAACTCACCAGCATATAAGTTACCGAATAAACGCAGTGCTAACGAGAACGGCTTAGCAACTAAAGCGATTGTTTCTAGTAATAAGTTACATGGGATTAAGAACACCATCATCAGCTTGTTTTTAGAGCTAAATGGGTGCAGTGTTAGTTCCGCTAAGAAACCGCCAATCCCTTTGATTTTAATTGCGTAACCGATCATCAGAATAAATACACCGATTGCTAACGCAGCAGTCATATTGATGTCTGTTGTCGGTACAATTTTCATGTATACGTCGTGAGAGTCCATACCAAATGCTTGCTCACCAACGAAGCCAGCGAATGCAGGTAGGAAATCAACCGGGATCAAGTCCATTAAGTTCATTAAGAACACCCAAACGAAAATCGTTAGAGCTAATGGAGCAATTAAACTACTTTTGCCGTGGTAAGTATCGCGTACGTTGTCGCCAACGAATTCAACGATCATTTCAATGAAGCATTGAAATTTACCAGGTACACCGGTATTTGCTTTTTTAGCGGCACTACGGAAGATCCATAAAAATACAAGACCTAAACCGATTGACCATGCGAGGGTATCTATGTTCCATGTCCAGAAGCCACTGTCCGCACAAGCTTTATTGAAGGCTAGACCAGCGTCGGTCGAGCACATCTTAGCATTGGTTAAGTGGTGCTGAATATGGCTTGATAGAGTTACTTCTTCTGCAGCCATGTTATATCCCAAAAGTTAATGATTAAAAAAAACGGGTGCGAACAATCCGCTAAATAACACCAATACATACACACAAAAAAACGGTAATAAAACGACCGTGTAAGACTTCAGTATCAGTGCAAACAACACAATTGTTAGCATAAATTTTAATCCGTTGCCGCGCTTTAGCGAGGCATACACTTGATTTGTCCGACTTGCACCCATATATCTGAATGCATAAACGACAAATACAAAATTAGGGAGTAGTGCAACAGCTCCGCCAGCAAGCGCTGACTGGCCGGCATTGACTCCCCAACCTACAAAAACAATTACTGCAGCGATTATCGCTACGATACCCTGAAGACAAATTAATTTAAATGCGGCAAGCCTATATGGCTTTGCTAACCTATTAGTCACGTTTTATTAACCTTAAGAACGTTCATATTGTCAGGGTATGAAAACTGGCGAAATTATACTGATTCCTACCAGTTTTGCAACTTGAGTCGACCCTTTGTAGCGCAAAAACACCACAAATGTCTCTTTTTGGACATGTTATTAATTAATGACGGGAATAGTCTTAATTTATACGGCTTAAAATGCCATCTAACTCATCAAAGCTTGTGTACGAAATAACCAGCTTGCCTTTGCCTTTTTTGTTGTAGTTAATTTCTACTTTAGCCCCTAAGTTCTCGGCAAGTTTTTGCTCTAACTGTTTGACATCTGGATCTTTTTCGAGCACTTCTTTTTGAGGTGCTGGTTCTAAAATTGAACGAACAAGCTTTTCAGTTTCACGCACAGTTAACGCTTTTGCGACAGCTAATCGCGCCGCATCTGACTGCGCTTCACCTTCAAGTGCTAACAAACAACGTGCATGACCCATTTCAATGTCGCCATGCTCTAACAGTATTTTAACATCTTCGTTAAGATTATTTAGGCGTAGTAAATTAGTCACTGTGGTACGAGATTTACCAACAGCTTCGGCCACTTGCTGATGAGTAAGCTCAAACTCATTCAATAAACGATTAAGTGCAATGGCTTCTTCCATTGCATTTAAATCTTCGCGTTGAATATTTTCAATAAGTGCAATAGCAACAGCCGCTTCATCAGGTACGTCTTTGATAATACAAGGTACGCTATCTAATTTAGCTAATTGAGCAGCACGCCAACGACGTTCACCAGCAATAATTTCGTATTTATTTGCACCAATAGGGCGCACAACAATAGGTTGAATTATGCCTTGCGCACGAATCGAGCTTGCAAGCTCTTCCAATGCTTCTTCAGACATGTCTTTACGTGGTTGATATTTACCTGACTGTAAAAACTCAATCGCTAATTTTTGCAGTTCACCTTTATTTTGCTCTGCCACAGCATCTGATACAGGCTCTGTTGTTACTGCATTTTGTTGCTGATTATCTGCACTTGGGGCAGGTTTTGATGAACTTAATAAAGCGTCGAGTCCTCGGCCTAAACCGCGTTTTTTAGCAGACATGTTATTTTTTTACCTCAAAGTTAGGCTACTGCTGAAGATGTTTTCTCTTTTCTACGTAACATTTCACCGGCAAGGGCTAAGTATGCTTTTGCACCACTTGATGCGCGGTCATAATACATGGCAGGGGCACCAAAGCTCGGCGCTTCTGCTAAACGGACATTACGTGGGATAACGGTACGATAAACTTTATCGCCAAAATGTTGTTTTAATTGTTCAGATACGTCATTTGCAAGGCGATTACGCGGATCATACATGGTGCGTAAAATACCTTCAATTGTTAACGCCGGATTGACCAACTTCGACAGCTGAGTAATGGTGTCCATTAATGCAGTTAAACCTTCAAGGGCATAATACTCACATTGCATAGGCACTAAAATAGAATCAGCTGCTGCCATCGCATTAACCGTTAGCATATTCAGTGAAGGTGGGCAGTCAATAAAAATGAAGTCGTATTGGTCTTGCACTTTTTCAAGGGCATTACGTAAACGCACTTCACGGGCAAATAATTCCATCAATTTAACTTCAGCTGCTGTGACATCGCCATTAGCTGCAATTAAATGATATTCACCTGACGTTTCTTTATTGATTACTTCTTCGATTGGGGTTTCTTCTATCAATAAGTCATAAATAGTTGCAACGTCACCGTATTTATCGACACCGCTGCCCATGGTCGCGTTCCCTTGTGGGTCAAGATCGATTAATAACACTTTACGCTTTGTCGCGGCCATAGAAGCCGCAAGATTTACAGCGGTGGTTGTTTTACCAACCCCCCCTTTTTGGTTTGCTAATGCGATGACTTTTGCCACAGTGCTCTGATCCCTAGTCTTTAGATAGAATAATTAAATGCCTTTGCGCATCTAACTCAGGTACTTCCAAGCTAATTTTTTCGTCAAACTTTATACCCGCTGGTAATGAGTCAAGTTCGTCGCTCGGAAATACACCTTTTAAGGCGATAAATTTACCCGAATGATCAATCAAGTGCGAACACCAGTCAACCATATCTTGCAAAGAGGCGAATGCACGACTTAATACACCATCTAATTTAACACTTGGTTGATATTCTTCAACTCTAGACTGTACTGGGGTTACATTTTCAAGACCCAGTGCGTGTTTTACCTGCATCAAAAAGCGTACTCGCTTACCTAAACTATCTAACAAAATAAATTGTGTGTCAGGTAAAGCAATGGCTAATACGATACCCGGTAAACCCGGACCGGTGCCAACATCAATGTAATGTTTGCCTTTTAGGTGTGGCGCAACCACTAAGCTATCCATAATATGCTTAATCATCATCTCTTCAGGTAAGCGCACCGATGTTAAATTGTACGCTTTATTCCACTTGTCTAATAATTCAACATACTGAACGAGTTGCTGCTGTTGTTTTTCTGTTAGCGCAATATCAGTTTGCGCTAACAGTGACGTTAATTGTTGTTGTAACACTGTATTCCTTACCAACTACGCAGTCTTACGTAGTAAGCCTTGCTTTTTCAGATACACTAATAATAGCGAAATAGCAGCAGGGGTGATACCTGAAATACGTGACGCTTGACCAATTGTGTCTGGACGACTATCTGTTAATTTAGCAACAACTTCATTTGATAAACCAGAAACCGTTGAGTAATCAAAGTCTTTTGGTAATACAGTTTGCTCATGACGCAATTGTTTATTGATCTCATCTTGCTGACGAGCAATGTAGCCTGCGTATTTTGTATGGATCTCAACTTGCTCAAGCGCAGCTTGGTTATTAAATTCAGATCCTAATCCTTCAATGGCCATTAAATCGTTATAACGAATTTCAGGGCGACGGATCAGATCCTCTAAACTCGCTTCACGTGTCAGTGGCGTTTTTAATAATGCGTTTACTTGATCAACCGCAACATGATCCTTATGGATCCACGTTTCTTTTAGGCGTTGCGATTCTTTCTCGATAATCTCCATTTTTTCATTAAATGCAGCCCAACGAGCATCATCAACCAAGCCTAATTCACGGCCTTTTGCAGTTAAACGAATATCAGCATTATCTTCGCGAAGTAATAATCGGTATTCTGCACGGCTGGTAAACATACGGTAAGGTTCTTTTGTACCTAGCGTCGCTAAATCGTCAATTAATACCCCTGTGTATGCTTCATCACGACGCGGAGTCCAAGGCTCTTTACCTTGTACTTGCAATGCGGCGTTCATACCAGCAATTAACCCTTGAGCACCCGCTTCTTCATAGCCCGTGGTGCCATTAATTTGGCCAGCAAAGAATAACCCGTTGATAAATTTAGTTTCTAATGATTGTTTCAAATCACGAGGGTCAAAGAAGTCATATTCAATTGCGTAACCAGGACGACAAATATGTGCATTCTCAAAGCCAGTAATTGATTGCACAATTTCAAGCTGAACATCAAACGGTAAACTGGTAGAAATACCATTTGGGTATAATTCGTATGATGTTAAACCTTCAGGTTCAACAAAAATTTGGTGTTTGTCTTTATCAGCAAAACGAACAATCTTATCTTCAATAGAAGGGCAGTAACGTGGGCCAATACCTTCAATAACACCTGAATACATAGGTGAACGATGTAAGTTATTACGGATCACGTCATGCGTTTTTTCATTCGTATAAGTGATATAACACGGGATCTGCTGTGGATGATCCGATTGCTTGCCCATAAATGAAAACACGGGTGTTGGTGTATCACCTGGCTGTTCTTGCATTTTACTGAAATCAACAGTACGCGCATCAATACGTGGAGGTGTCCCCGTTTTTAAACGATCGACTCTAAAAGGTAATTCACGTAAACGTTGTGCCAGTGCAATTGATGGTGGATCACCTGCGCGACCCCCTTTAAAGTTTTCTAAACCGATGTGGATCTGGCCACCTAAGAAAGTGCCCACTGTAAGCACAACAGTAGGGGCGCTGAAGCGAAGTCCCATTTGGGTAACAACACCGAGTACACGTTCACCTTCAACAATAAGATCATCACATGATTGCTGGAAGATCTTTAAGTTTTCTTGGTGTTGTAAAGTATGTTGAATAGCTGCTTTATACAAAGCACGATCAGCTTGTGCACGAGTTGCTCTAACCGCAGGGCCTTTTGATGAATTTAAAGTACGGAATTGAATACCGCCTTTATCAATGGCTTGTGCCATTGCACCACCGAGTGCATCAATTTCTTTAACCAAATGACCTTTGCCAATGCCCCCAATAGCTGGATTGCATGACATTTGACCAAGGGTATCCATATTATGTGTTAGCAATAGGGTATTCATACCCATGCGAGCAGAGGCTAATGCGGCTTCAGTACCTGCATGTCCACCACCGACAACAATAACATCAAAACTTTCGTGAAAAATCATTTATGGATCCTACTTAATCGACCAGCAAAACTTTGTAAAGGGAGCGTATTCTACCTAGAAATTTAGAGAAGATAAATGATTAAACAGTGCTCAAGATCTAAGTGGGTGATCTCTAATAATATAAAGGATCTTTTAAAGAGATCTTTTATTACTCTTACTACTACTGAAGCGGTTTTCTGTTGATAATGTTTAGTTCTATATTTAAAACATGATCTTAAGTCAGATCCAAAGGTGTTAATATGATCGGATCTAACCGCTAACAAGCTCTGATCAAAAGACCTATTTATACACAGGGCAATATCGAATGGATCTTATCCAATGGATAAACTAGGTTAAAAACGCAGGTAAATCAGTGTTTATCCACAATCTGATCTAAATTATCAGTAAATTGTGGGTAACTTTTTTAATAGATCTTGCCACTCTATACTTTAAAGACCCACAGACTTGATCCAGCTGGGTAGCCAGGCTAGGGCCGTATCTTCTGGCAGTTGTTCATCTAATATATTTAGCTCTAAACGTTCTGCTACGCGGCTTGCGCCTTTACTTATAAATAAATCATCAATATGACGGCCTGCATAGTTATATGTGTCGTAACTGGTGTCACCTAAACCAATAACACTGTACTTTAATCCTTTTAAATCAATTTGTTGGTTAACTGATTCTATAAAAGGAAGTAAGTTTTCAGGGTAATCACCGGCACCATAAGTCGATGTACATAATAGCCAGATAGTGTCTTGTTTATCGATATCATTGAAAACGGGTTGTTCATGAAGCTTTACTTGAATCCCTTGTTGTTCAAGGGCTTCAGCGAGCTGCTCTGCAACATATTCGGCAGATCCCATTTGACTACCCACAATGATATTTACTGATTGCATGTCGTTGATCGTGTAATGAGTTAAGTGGGCACATAATAACGAACTTGTAGTGTGAGTAAAGTGTTGAATTACGATCTGAATAAGTTTTTATGCTCAAAAATCACTCTTTAAATTTTATTTTGTTTTAACTTTATGATTTATAATAATTTTAATTTATTTCGCGAATTTAAAGTCGTTGATCAAGCTGTTAGTAAATTTGGGGAAAGTTCTGATCAAGGCTATTTTCTCGACGTGCATAACTTTGCTAAGTGATTGATCTTTAAATATCTGAATTGAAAGAATCGCTCAGATCGGGGAGAGGTATTTGATGAGATCGTTTTGTGGATAGATCGCTTGTTGATAACGATCGAATTGTATTTTTCGATCGGTAAATTCGATCGAAAAAAACGAAAAAATTAGTTTTTAAAGGTAAAAACCTCTAAAAAACTGCCATATTTACTCTGAATAACAAAAATGACAGTGATAAATAGGGATCGTTTAGCTGTTTAGATCTAAAAACAGGCCAAATGTGGATAACATTTTTACCAATCGCCGATCTAAATTGTATTTTAGATCAGCTTTATGGCTGGTGGCTCGTTATTTCCAAGCTGTGTTAAGTGTTTTTTTAGCGTTTCACCAACAAGATCATATAGAGAATTCCCCAAAGAAAATCGTTTAACCCCAGCAGCAAATGCTATTTTTGGGCAGTTAAAATCTGCCATTGCCATCACATTTATTGGAATATTAAGTGCGTTAACCAGCATTTTTATCTGTTCAATTTTGCAAAGTCCAGGTACAAACACACCATCTGCTCCTGCATTTTCATAGGCTTTTACTCGTGCTAATGTCAGCTCATAGGGATTTTTTTCTATTAAATATGTGTCGGTTCTGGCATTAATAAAGAGCTTTTCGAAGCCATTTTCATCCAGAGTTTGCTTTATTTTCTCTATAATAGTGCACTGTTGATCAAGCGATCTTAACTGTGATGTTACTTTGTCAGAGTCTTCTATATTTATACCTACAACTCCTAACTTGGCTAAGCTAAGTACATGCTGGCTAATGACCTGTGCGTCGTTACTATAGCCTGACTCAATGTCTACAGATAAAGGGATAGTGAGGTGATTGATGAGTGTTTTGACCAGCGATAGTAGGTAACTAAATGGGATCTTCTCACCATCTTGTAAGCCATAACTTGCGGCAATTCCCCAACTTGTTGTTGCAAGGGCTTTTGCTCCTGAGGCTTGAATAAATTGCGCTGAGCTTAGATCCCATGCATTAGGTAATACAAAGCCTGTTTGTTGCTGATGTAATTGATGAAAAATGTGATATTTATCCATGATGTCCTCCTATAAATGACATCAATAGATTAATGAGTATAAGATTTATTGCTGGCTGTATTCGGCACTGAACCTGTTAATGAAAGTGCAGTTTATGAACAAAAAAAGAGTCTTGCGACTCTTTTCTAATAATGATGACCGACGTTTATTTACCGATACAGAACGAGCTAAATATTTTGCCGAGTAAATCATCAGACGTGAATTCACCCGTAATTTCATTTAGGAACTGCTGAGTTAAGCGTAACTCTTCAGCTAATATTTCACCGGCAATATGCTGTTCAAGTTGCTCTTTACCTGTATGCAGATGATGCGCTGCATGGTGTAGTGCATCGAGATGACGACGACGGGCCATAAAGCCACCTTCGGTTGCGCCTTGGAAACCGATACATGCTTTTAAGTGAGTACGAACTAACTCTATACCTTCAGCATTTTTGGCGCTTAATCGAATGACAGGGTATTGATCATGTTCATCCATACCGACATTTTCACCCGAAATATCGGCTTTATTTCGGATCACCGTGACGCCCATCCCTTGTGGTAACTTAGACATAAACTCTGGCCAGATAGCATGTGGATCTGTGGCGTCGGTGTCGGTGCCGTCTAACATAAATAACACGCGATCGGCTTGATTAATTTCTTCCCAGGCGCGTTCAATACCAATTTGCTCTACCTTGTCTGGACTTTCTCGAAGGCCGGCTGTGTCGATAATGTGAAGCGGCATACCATCTATATGAATATGTTCTCGCAGTACGTCTCGTGTGGTGCCGGCTATGTCGGTAACAATGGCTGCATCACGACCCGCTAACGCATTTAATAAACTAGATTTACCCGCATTCGGTCGACCTGCAATGACTACACGCATACCTTCGCGCATTATCGTCCCTTGCTTTGCTTGTTGCGTGACATTATCAAGTTGTTGAATGATGGCATCGAGATCATTTGCTACTTTTCCATCTGTCAGAAAATCGATTTCTTCATCTGGAAAATCTATGGCTGCTTCAACATACATACGTAAATGAATGACTTTTTCCACCAGCATCTCTATGTGTTTTGAGAACTCACCTTGAAGAGATTGCAGGGCGCTTTTTGCAGCTTGCTCACTGGTTGCGTTAATGAGGTCGGCAATTGCTTCGGCTTGTGTTAAATCAAGCTTGTCATTCATGAATGCACGTTCTGAGAATTCCCCTGGTTTTGCTAACCGTACACCTTCAATATGGCTAATTTCTTTTAATAGCATATCGAGTACAACAGGACCGCCATGTCCTTGTAGTTCAAGTACATCTTCACCGGTAAAAGAATTTGGTCCTTGGAAGAAAAGGGCAATACCTTGATCTAGCTGTGCGCCGTCTAAGCTCTTAAAAGGCACATAGTCTGCGTAACGTGTTTTAGGACAGCGACCAATAATATGCTCTGCTACCGTTTTGGCTAAGCTGCCAGAAACGCGAATAATACCAACGCCACCTCGTCCGGGTGCGGTCGCTTGCGCTGCAATTGTATCTTGATTAATCATGCTTTTAGTATTGCCAATATTGAAAATGATGCTGGTTTGTATTGTAACCTATGGCTTAATTTCATGCGAATAGCGGTGTATAAAAATACCAACTTAGTCGTTGCTATTAGTTTTACTTTATTCAACATTAATAAATAATAAACACTAATTGCAAATGATAATTATATTCATTAAGGTATTTGCATCTTACTTTATAATTTAAAAATATATGCGCTATTCTCCTTTATTATTAGCTGTTCTCGCGAGTTTTTCTGGTTTTTCAGTTGCTGAGAATCAACAAACGTCAGATCAAAATGAAATCGAAAAAATCGATGTAATAGGGCGTGCTTTTTCTTTATATCGACCAACCGAGTCAAGCTTCGGGACCCGCACTAATACGCCGATTGAAAAGATCCCACAGTCTATTCAAATTTTGCCACAGGAGCTGATTAACGATCAGGCTGCCCGACAGATTACCGATTTATACAGTAATATTGCCGGTGTAAATGGTTTTAGTTATTCAGGTGTAACATTTCGTGGTTTTCGCCAAGATGAAATTTTATATGATGGTGTCAAAGGCGATCCATTCAACGGCTTTGCTGTTCCACAATTATTTAATATTGAACAAGTTGCGGTGTTAAAAGGGCCTGCGGGTGCTATATACGGTAGCGGTAATCCAGGTGGTATTATTAATTATGTAACCAAGAAGCCAACCTTTACTGAAAAGCACAGTATTGAAGTTGAGCTTGGTAATGATGACTTTATTAGTGGCGCATTAGAAAGTACAGGGCCCTTGAGTGACTCATTAGATAATCATGCTTATCGTGTTGGTTTGTATCGTGATTCAGAAAAGCCATTTCGCGCTAATACCAGCAGTGATAATACGATTGTTGATCTTGGTTATACTTGGCTGATAAGCAGCGCAACAGAGCTTACAACGCAATATACGTATATAGAGCAAGAATTAGGAGGAGCACGCCTTCGTGGGGTGCCTGCTGATGATAATGGGCATTTTATTACGGATATTAGCTGGAATCATAATGAAGCGACTGATTTCCAAAATGTTGAGGCGCATGTTTATCAAGCTATTTTAAAACACGACATTAATGATGTATGGCGTACGGATATTACAGCACGTTATTTTGATAATAAAGAAGTGCAAAATTACCATGAGCCGAGAGGGCTTGTGGATACCAATGGCGATGGCATTGTTGATTGGAGTCACCGCGAATTTCGTGATCAACTTCGTGAAAATACAGGGTTTAGCTTAACCGCTAATGCGGTAGCTGAGTTTATATTTGTTAATATGCAACACCAAGTCTTATTTGGTAGTGATTGGTATGAGCATGATTTCGAAAGTGTTTACCGCACAGCTACGCAACAAAGTAAAGGAGGGCCTGTCCCTGGGCTTGACCTTCAAGATCCCGAGTATGGTTTAACGTCTCGCGATGATTATGATCTCAATGCTATTACACCCAGACTTGGCAGTACTCATAGCACACGCTTTGGTGCTTATGTGCAAGACCAACTTGATGTCACTGCCAACTGGAGCATAACCGCGGGGTTAAGATACGATCGCTTTGAAGACAAAGATGAGTTAAATCAGACCGAGTTTTCTGATAGCGATGTCACTTATCGTGTCGGCACCAGTTACAATATTAATGATACTTTCTTTCCTTACGCCTTATATGGTACTGGTTTTGTACCACAAAGTGCCAGCGATCAAGAAACAGCCAAGGGCGGACCTTTTGCTCCTGAAACAAGTCGTATAAATGAGGTGGGCTTAAGAACGAAGCTTGTTGATGATAGCTTAGCTGTAAATATGGCCGCTTATGACATTGTGCGCAAAAATATTCTGCAACCCAGTTTGTTGGGTGATGTTGCAGGCGATGGGGTTGATGATTTAGTGGCCGTCGGCGAAGTGCAAAGTAAAGGGTTTGAACTCGAAGTGGTTGGTGATATTACCGAGCGTTGGGTTGTGACAGCAAGTTATGCCTATAATGATACCCGTATCACTAAAGCCAATGACAGCATACGTAATCAAATTCCTAACAGTGATAAGTTTGCCAATGCGCCGCAAAATACCCTGGGTATTTGGACACGCTATGAACTACCTCGCGTATCGTCATCTATTTCTGCAGGTTTAGACTATGTTGATGAGCAGCTTAGCTTGGGCGGACAACGTGTTCAACCTTACACTATCTACAATATGGCATGGCAAACGACCTTAAATAACTGGCAATGGCAGCTATCAGTTAAAAATGTGTTTGATAAAGAATATGCAAGCAGTGGCTTTATTGAACGTACGGGGCATTTTCCCGGTGAGCCACGCCGTGTTTATTTAAGTGCTAAATACAGCTTTTAATGGTGGCGTGTGAGCGCTAAGCAGTGGTTTAACTTACATTCGTGGGCAGGACTCGTTGTTGGGGTCCTGCTTTTTGTTATTTGTGTGTCCGGTACGTTAGCAACCCTTAGTCACGAGATAGAGTACCTGACTGGAAGTAAATATCGTGCTTTAAGCTCTTCACCCATGACTAACTATCCCGCGATAGAATCCAGTCTTAATAAGCATTATCCCAATGCACAAGTACTGTATATCCATCGTCATAAGCAAGATTATTTAGCCACAGAAGTTGCGCTAAAAATTAATGATACATTTCGGTTTGTTTATCTTGATGCTGCCTCAGGAGAAGTATTAGGAGAAGGAGAGTGGGCACGAATATCGCGGTTTTTACGTAACTGGCATATGAATTTATCCATGGGCTGGACTGGTAAGTTGATTGTGACAAGCTTAAGTATCTTAGTACTTATATTACTGGTCTCGAGCTTTTTTGTTTACCGACGCTGGTGGCAAGGCTTTCTTAAAAAGCCAGCCCCACTTTTATTGCATAAACGCAATGGTTGGGCAGACTGGCATAAGCTTGTAGGACTTTGGAGTACGTGGTTTATTGCTGTTATGGCGGTAACGGGTCTTTGGTATCTGATAGAGCATGGATTGCAAACAGCCAAAGTAGATCATTATGTTGCAGAACCTACAAAGGTTATTGCGCTAAAACAAAGCGCGTCGACAAGTAATATGATGCCAATATCTTTAACGGCCGCATACGAAGCAGCACAACAGGCTTTTCCTAGTTTAGATATTCGTTATATTGGTTACGGACAAAAAGCAGCACAGCCTATCGAAGTTCGTGGCTATAATAACGATATTTTACTACGCCTACGCGCTAATCGCGTCTATATAAATGCAAGCACAGGGGCCGTGTTAGGCATTCAAAAAGGGCAAGACTTGCCGTTTGTTCCACGTATAAAAGACACCGCTGATCCACTGCATTTTGGAAACTTTGCAGGTCTAGGCACAAAGTTTATTTGGGCTATTTTTGGTAGCTTGATGAGCGGTGTTAGTGGTGTTGGAATTTACATGAGCTGGCTGAGAGTTAAACGCAAAGCAACCGTTTCTAGCTGGTTAGGTGTATCAGGTTATATAGCCATAGGCTTGGTTATAGGCTCTGTGGTAATAACAAGCGTTAGCGTTAGTGAACGTAGCGTGCCAAAGCAGCTTTATGCACCTGTACTCGGTTAAAAATAACTGGGCATTAAAAAAGGCGACCTAAGTCGCCTTTTTTGTGCGTAAGGGTTTTAGCCTCTTACTTTAATGCCTTTTTTCTCCATTCCACGGTAGATGATAAGCATCTGCGCGATAGAGATAAGGTTCGATACTAACCAGTAAAGTACAAGGCCAGATGGGAACCATAAGAAGAATACAGAGAAGATTACCGGCATAAACGTCATCATTTTTTGCTGCATTGGATCTTGAACCGTCATCGGTTGCAGCTTTTGTGTGATGAACATACTTGCACCAAATAAAATTGGTAATACGTAGTATGGGTCTTTCGCTGATAAGTCAGTTAACCATAATACAAACTCAGCATGGCGCAATTCTGTTGATTCTAAGAATACGTAGAATAGTGCTAAGAAGATTGGCATTTGTAGTAAAAGCGGTAAGCAGCCACCCATCGGGTTTACTTTCTCTTTGCGGTACATTTCCATCATAGCTTGACCGAATTTTTGACGATCATCGCCAAATTTCTCTTTTAGTGCGGCCATTTTAGGTTGTAATGCGCGCATTTTCGCCATTGACGTGTATTGTGCTTTTGTCAGTGGGTACATTGCAGATTTAACAATGACAGTAATAGCGATGATAGCTAGACCCCAGTTACCTAGGATACTGTGCAACCATTTAAGTAGCACGAATAATGGTTGCGAGATGAACCATAACCAGCCGTAATCAACCGTAAGGTCTAAGTCTGGGTGAATTGCTTCAAGTACATCAGACTCTTTCGGGCCCATATAGTAAGTCGAAGCCAGGGTTGTTTGTGTGCCAGCTTGTACGTTAACAGCTTCACCTTTAGTACCAATGATGGCAGCATTACCAGCCACTAATTTGCTGTATAGCGTATTTTGTTGGTCTTGCTGTGGAACCCATGCACTTACAAAGTAGTGTTGAATAAACGCAATATAACCACCAGCCGTCGTAACATTTAGGTTTTTGTCGGCCATATCAGAGAAGCTGTATTTTTCGTAAGGCTCTTCTTCAGTACCGTATGCAGCCCCTAAGTAGTTTTGATCAACTAAGCTACCTTTATCTTGTACTGTACGCTTCACTTGCGTGTAAAGCTGCACTTGAATCGGATCCGCTGTTACGTTATTTACCGTGTACTCTAAATCTACAGCGTAGTCGCCTTTCTTGAAGATATAAGTTTTGGTAAATGTCACACCTTTGCTGTCGGTAAACTCGAGTGGTACACGAAGCTCATCGCCATTTAAGGTGAACGATTTTTGTGTGGTTTTATAAACAGGGCGACCAGCAACAGTTGCATCTGGGCCGTTTAAACCAATTAAGCCACTTTGTGAGAAGTATTGATTACCGTCAAACTCACCAAGTAGCATAAAAGGTGTATCACTGCCTTTTGTCTCTTCGTATTGAAGTAAGTCTGCTTCAATAATGTCACCACCGCGGGTGTCAATTTTTACAGTGAAGACATCAGTTGTTACATCAATAACTGAGCGCTTTGCTGTTGTAGCAACAGGAACTTCACCGTCAGATGATGCTGGAATAAAGTCATCTGACTCTGATGTTGTTGCGCCTAGTGTTTGTGTTGTGGCACTTGGATCAGCTTTTGGTGCATTGTAGTCGTTATTCCACTCTTGGAATAATAAAAACGACACAAGCATCAAGCCGATTAATAAAAACGTGCGTTGCGATTCCATAACAGCTCTTATTTCTCGTGTTGGTGGTTAATATGATTTTTTGCAGGAACGGGATCATCCCCACCTGCATGTAAAGGGTGACATTTTAATATGCGTTTAACTGCTAACCAACTGCCTTTTACACTTCCATGCAAATTAATTGCTTGAATAGCATAATGAGAACAGCTTGGATTAAAGCGGCAATGTGGACCTAATAGCGGGCTTATCCAATTTTGATAGCCACGAATTAGCATGACTAAACAGCGCTTTGGAATAGCAACAAGTGGTTTAAGTAACCTCATGGTGTGTCTGCCCCTGCGTTAATTTAGTCAATGGAATACCATGAATTTAAATTCCCAAGATAGAATTTTAAATGCATGATTAAAAGGTGAGCTAAAGATACCTTAATTATGCCCGTAATTCTATTGATATCAGGCTTGTTTATTAGATTTTGCTGATTTATTAGGGCGTTTTTTGAAAGGGGGTGGTTTTGGTGCACCCGGCTTGCAGCGTTCGTTAATTTTTCGCCACAATTTATTTAATTGTTTTGTTAACTCTTCGTTTGACTGCTCATCAATGCCACTTTTAACCATAAGCACAATATCAATGTTATCGATTTTGTGTTGATTTAAACGAAAACTTTCGCGAGCAAGTCGTTTAATACGATTACGTTGGCAGGCTTTTTTAACACGTTTTTTAGCGACAGTAAGACCTAGTCGAGGACTTGTTTGGTCATTGGGTTTTGCTAATAAGGTAAAGAAAGGAGTCGCAGCGCGAGCTGGTTCATTAAATATACGAGAGTAATGCGAGGGAGTTAACAAACGTAACTCCCTGCTGAAGCTAAAGTCTTCCACTTATATTAAGCAGAAAGAACTTTACGGCCTTTAGCACGACGACGAGCTAATACTTTACGGCCATTTGCTGTTGCCATACGAGCACGGAAACCGTGTGTACGTTTGCGTTTTAAAACGCTAGGTTGAAAAGTTCTTTTCATAACAATTCCATCCGATCGGTTAAGGTTAAAACATCCTATGCAGGTCGCGATCCTGGCACAGGTGCCATTGCGAGCGCGAGATATTATAGATGAAGACAACAAAAGTCAATCATAATTACACGGCTAACACAGTAATTATAAAGGATCCTGTCGCTCGATCATATAGGATCATCATAAATAAGAAGTTTTCCACAGCCTCTGTATAAAAAGTGAATAAAAGCTTGGGAAAAGCAAATTAGATCGTAGAATTTAATCGCGATCTAGCTGCGAATTTGCTATGATCACTATTCGGATGTAAAAAATAAACCCTATAAAAATCATGTGGTTGTCTTTTTATGAAGACGAGATCATATTTTTCAGAAAAATCAATCTTGTACTTGTGGATAAAGTGCCTTCATAATACTCGGTCTAGGCCAAGAAAATTGGTCAAAGATTAGTAATAAATGTATGATTTTCCATCATTAAAGATGAACGGGAATAATAATTAAATCTCTGGGAGTTTAATAGTGTATCTGTCGGTTTGGCAAAGTTGTTTATATGTATTGCAAGATGAACTGCCGTCACAGCAGTTCAGTATGTGGGTAAGACCACTACAAGCAGAAAGTACCGAAGATACGTTAACTATATATGCGCCGAATCGTTTTGTTCTTGATTGGGTGAGAGAAAAGTATTTAAACCGTATAAATGAACTGCTCGTTGAAATTTGTGGTGATGAAGCGCCCGAGTTACGTTTTGACGTAGGCAGTAAACCTATTTTAAATGCGCAAGCCGCCGTGCCAGCTGCGAGTGCTCCTGTTAGTGCTCAACACACATCTGAGAAACAACAGCCTAAACCTGAAAAAGCGAATGTAGAACCTGCACCAAAATCGGGTTATAAATCAAATATTAAAGAAAATTATACGTTTGATAGTTTTGTTGAAGGTAAATCAAACCAGCTAGCAAAAGCAGCCGCAACTCAAGTTGCAGACAACCCAGGGTCTGCCTTTAATCCCGTGTTTATTTATGGCGGTACAGGTTTAGGTAAAACGCATTTATTGCATGCTGTAGGCAATGGCATCATGGCGAATAAACCGGATGCAAAAATTGTTTATATGCATTCCGAGCGTTTTGTCCAAGACATGGTTAAAGCACTTCAAAATAACGCAATAGAAGAGTTTAAACGTTATTACCGAAGCGTTGATGCATTGATGATTGATGACATCCAATTTTTCGCTAATAAAGAACGTTCTCAAGAAGAATTTTTCCATACCTTCAATGCATTACTTGAAGGAAATCAACAGATTATATTAACTTCAGACCGCTATCCAAAAGAGATAGAAGGGGTTGAAGATCGCCTTAAGTCTCGCTTTGGATGGGGGTTAACGATTGCCATTGAGCCTCCTGAGCTTGAGACGCGCGTTGCTATTTTGATGAAAAAAGCGCAGCAGAGTAAAATTAATTTACCGCATGAAGTGGCCTTTTTTATTGCCAAGAAACTACGTTCAAATGTGCGTGAGTTAGAAGGGGCATTAAACCGTGTGATTGCAAATGCGAACTTTACCGGTCGTCCAATATCAATCGATTTTGTAAAAGAAGCGTTGCGCGACTTACTCGCATTGCAAGATAAGCTCGTAACCATCGATAACATTCAGCGCACAGTCGCAGAGTATTACCGTATTCGTGTTTCAGACCTATTATCTAAGCGCCGCAGTCGTTCTGTAGCACGACCGCGCCAGGTTGCTATGGCTTTATCTAAAGAGCTCACTAATCACAGTTTACCTGAGATTGGTGATGCGTTTGGCGGGCGTGACCATACAACGGTACTGCATGCCTGTCGTAAAGTTAAATCACTGCGTGATGAAAGTCACGAGGTGAAAGAAGATTATCAAAACTTAATAAGAACCTTGTCATCTTAAGGCTGACTTTATTATGCAAATAACAATATCAAGAGAGCAATTTTTAAAACCTTTAGTTCAAGTGTCGGGTGCGATTGAACGCAAGCACACCTTACCGATTTTATCGAACGTACTGTTAGTTGTAGAAAATGGACAACTATCAATGACGGGTACCGATCTTGAAATTGAGTTAGTAGCAAGCGTATTTGTAGGTGAAGACACCGCAGATACAAAATTAACCTTGCCAGCTAAAAAGTTACTCGATATTTGTAAAAGTTTACCCGATGGCTCTGAGCTTACTTTAAGTAGCCAAGATCATCAGTTATTACTAACCAGTGGTAAAAGTCGCTTTTCATTGACCACATTAGCTGCAGAAGATTTTCCGAATCTTGAACAATGGGATGGCGAAGTTGAGTTTCAGTTAACTCGAGTAGAGTTACGTAAACTACTTGAAAGTACTCATTTTTCAATGGCGAACCAAGACGTACGCTATTATTTAAATGGTATGTCGTTTGAAGTCGACAATGCCGACATTAAAACAGTGGCAACAGACGGTCACCGTTTAGCGATTGCACAAAAGCAGTTAGCTCAGTCGCTTAATACACAGCGTCAGCTTATTATTCCACGCAAGGGTGTGCAAGAAATCATGCGTTTAATGGTGGCTGATGATGAGTTAGTAACAATTCAATTTGGCGCTAATCATATTCGTATTATTGATACCGAGTTTACGTTTACAAGTAAATTGGTAGATGGTCGTTTTCCTGATTACCGCCGAGTATTACCACGTGGTGGCGATAAAGTTATTACTGCCAATAGAGAATGGTTACGCAGCGCATTTCAACGTGTGTCTATTTTATCGAATGAGAAATTTCGTGGTGTGCGTTTAAATCTTTCTGAAGGCTTGTTGAAAATAACTGCCAATAACCCTGAGCAAGAGCAAGCAGAAGAAGTGGTTGAGGTTATGTATCAAGGTGGTGAGCTGGAAATTGGTTTTAATGTTTCGTATGTACTCGATGTTTTGAATACATTAAAAACAGAAGATGTCACTTTTACCCTTGCAGATTCAAACAGTAGCGCGCTAATAGAAGGTGCTGGTGACGAAGAAGCGATGTATGTTGTTATGCCGATGCGCTTATAACCTTTTATGAGTTTAAGTCATTTAAGCCTCAATAATTTTCGTAATATTGAGGCGCTGACACTTGAGCCGATAAATGGAATTAATATTATTTATGGCGAAAATGGCAGCGGAAAAACCAGCCTTTTAGAGGCTATTTATTTCCTTTCACATGGTAAATCATTTCGAACCGCCAAGCATAAAAGTATCATTCAGCATCAGCAAGACAAGTTTGTTATTCATGGTCGTAAGGCATTACATGACTTGTCGATTCCGGTTGGTATAAGTAAAAACCAAGCGGGTGAAACATCATTAAAGATCCAGGGTAAAACGAGTCGAAAGATCTCAGAGTTGGCGCAGCTAATTCCTGTGCAAGTGATTACACCTGAAAGCTATTCTTTATTTTTCGGTGGACCAAAAGAGCGTAGAAAATTTTTAGATTTAGGATTGTTCCACGTGGAACATGACTTTTTTTATTTATGGCAATCATTCAATAAAGTATTAAAACAACGTAATGCATTGCTGAAGAGTAAACCTAGGAATTATTTCGAGCAGATCAAGTTTTGGGACAAAGAATTTGTTAGACTAGCAGAACAAATAAATAATTTAAGAATCGCGTATATAAGTAGGTTTAAGCAGCAATTTTTTGATAAAATGTGTGCAGAATTAACGCTTATACGCGATTTAGAAATTAGCTTTAACGCGGGGTGGAAAGAGAGCGAATCGCTCTCAGAGGCTCTTGAACAGAGCTTTGAACGTGATGCCAAACAGGGTTTCACAAGCAAAGGCCCGCATAAAGCTGATTTTAGTTTTAGCGTTTCTGGTAATAGTGTGGAAAATACATTTTCACGCGGTCAATTGAAGCTCTTGCTTTATGCGTTGAAAGTAACGCAAAATAGCTTAATTGAATCAGAAACTGATAAGCAATCTATATTGCTAATAGATGACTTACCTTCGGAGTTAGGTGAAGATACAAAGGAAAAAGTGGGTCAGCTTTTATCGCATTGCGATTCACAACTTTTTATCTCATCTATTTTATCTGAAAGTATTTCTGCTGTGGTGGAACCCATGCAACGAGAACTAAAAATGTTCCACGTGAAACATGGCAACCTAATAACAAGATAAGTGGGATTAACCATGTCTGAGAATTACGATTCGTCGAGTATTAAAGTACTTAAAGGATTAGACGCAGTAAGAAAGCGTCCTGGAATGTATATAGGGGACACCGATGACGGTACAGGCTTACACCATATGGTGTTTGAGGTTGTTGATAACTCTATCGATGAAGCCTTAGCTGGTCATTGTGATGATATTTATGTAACGATTCACTTAGACGGTTCAGTCTCTGTAAGAGATAACGGTCGTGGTATTCCTACTTCAATCCATGAAGAAGAAGGTGTATCAGCTGCTGAAGTTATCATGACGGTACTTCATGCTGGTGGTAAATTTGATGATAACTCTTATAAAGTATCGGGCGGTTTACACGGTGTAGGTGTTTCTGTTGTAAATGCTTTATCGGAAAAACTAAAGTTAACTATCCGTCGCGAAGGTAAACTTCATCAACAAACGTATACAATGGGTGTGCCAGATGCACCATTAGCTGTTATTGGTGACGCGACTGATACAGGCACTGAATTACGTTTTTGGCCAAGCGGTGAAACATTCACTGACCTAAACTTCCACTACGATATTTTAGCGAAGCGTTTACGTGAGCTGTCTTTCTTGAATTCGGGCGTAAGTATTATTCTTACCGATGAGCGTGAAGAAGCGAAAAAAGACCATTTTAAATACGAAGGGGGTATTCAAGCCTTTGTTGAGTATTTAAATCGCAATAAAACACCTGTCCATAAAAGTGTTTTCCACTTTACGCATGAGCGTGAAGAAGACGGCATTAATGTTGAAGTGTCTATGCAATGGAACGATGGTTTCCAAGAGAGCATCTACTGTTTCACAAATAACATTCCACAACGTGATGGTGGTACGCACTTAGCTGGCTTTAGAGCTGCACTTACGCGTACACTAAACAATTACATGGAAAAAGAAGGCTTTAATAAAAAAGCTAAAACAACAAGCAACGCCACGGGTGATGATGCTCGTGAAGGTTTAACAGCCGTTGTGAGTGTTAAAGTTCCTGATCCAAAGTTCTCATCACAAACGAAAGATAAATTAGTATCAAGCGAAGTTAAATCTGCTGTAGAACAAGCCATGGCAGAAAAACTAACAGAGTTTTTATTAGAAAACCCTGTTGATGCTAAAACTGTTGTTGGCAAAATTATTGATGCAGCACGAGCGCGTGAAGCAGCGCGTAAAGCACGTGAAATGACTCGTCGTAAAGGCGCTATGGATTTAGCTGGTTTACCGGGTAAGTTAGCAGACTGCCAAGAAAAAGATCCTGCACTTTCTGAATTATACATAGTGGAGGGTGACTCTGCGGGTGGTTCAGCTAAGCAGGGTCGTAATCGTAAAAACCAAGCAATCTTGCCATTGAAAGGTAAAATATTAAACGTTGAAAAAGCACGTTTTGATAAAATGCTATCTTCGCAAGAAGTTGCGACTCTTATAACCGCATTAGGATGTGGTATTGGCCGTGACGAATACAATCCAGAAAAACTGCGTTACCACCGTATCATTATCATGACCGATGCGGACGTGGATGGTTCTCACATTCGTACACTATTACTTACTTTCTTCTACCGTCAAATGCCAGAGATTGTAGAACGTGGTTATATTTATATTGCACAACCACCACTTTATAAAGTGAAAAAAGGTAAGCAAGAGCGTTATATAAAAGACGATCCAGCACTTGTTGATTACTTAACATCATTGGCGTTAAATAATGCTGCGCTATACACAAGTGAGGGTGCAACCGCACTCGAAGGTGAAGCATTAGAGTCTATTGTTCACGATTATCAAAACACGGTAAAAGTGATTGAGCGCTTAAAACGTAAATACCCGAACACGGTTATGGAACGTTTAATCTATCAAAGTGAGTTAAAAGAAGCTGACCTTGCAGATGAAGCGAAAGTAAAAGAGTGGACTAACATATTAGTTGATGACTTAATTGCTCGCGATGAAGATGCGACTATTTTCCATGCTGGAACAGAACATGATGCTGAGCGTAATTTATATTACCCTGTAGTGAATATTCGTCAGCACGGCGTAGATAAAGCACACGTATTAAACTACGACTTCATTACTTCACGTGATTATAAGCGTATCGCTGTAACAGGTGTAAACATTGCTAATATCCTTGAAGAAGGCGCCTATATTCAACGTGGAGAAAAAACAATTCCAGTTGATAACTTTGTCGATGCATTAGAGTGGTTAATCAGTGAGTCTAAACGTGGCTTGTATATCCAGCGCTATAAAGGACTGGGCGAGATGAACCCAGATCAGTTATGGGAAACAACCATGGATCCTAGTGCTCGTCGTATGTTGAAAGTAACAATTGAAGATGCCGTTGCTGCTGACCAATTATTCGCAACATTAATGGGCGACCAAGTTGAGCCGCGTCGTGAATTTATTGAAACGAACGCGCTACGTGTAGTAAACCTAGACGTATAAGCTAAAACACATGATGAAGAAAGGAGCCTATTGGCTCCTTTTTTTATTGCTGAAAAAGCACAAACTGCTTAAAACCTTACTGCACACAAGGTATACTGAGAGCAATTTTCAGACTAAACGCACCAGATACTATAAGCCAAATATGCAAAAATATGACGTTAAAACCTTTCAAGGTTTGATCCTGGCTTTACAGGACTATTGGGCACAGCAAGGCTGTGTGATTGCTCAACCACTCGATATGGAAGTGGGAGCAGGGACATTTCATCCGTTAACTTTCTTAAAGTCTATTGGCCCAGAGCCAATGTCGAGCGCGTATGTTCAACCATGCCGTCGCCCAACTGATGGTCGTTATGGTGAGAACCCAAACCGCTTACAACATTACTACCAATTCCAAGTGGTATTAAAGCCATCACCAGAAAACATTCAAGAGCTCTACTTAGGCTCGTTAGCTGCTGTGGGAATTGATACGCTAACTGATGAAGTGCGCTTCGTAGAAGACAACTGGGAATCACCTACACTGGGTGCATGGGGTCTTGGTTGGGAAATCTGGTTAAACGGCATGGAAGTGACTCAGTTCACTTATTTCCAACAAGTAGGTGGCCTTGAGTGTTCTCCAGTAACAGGTGAAATTACTTATGGTCTTGAGCGTTTAGCGATGTATATTCAGGGCGTAGATAGTATCTATGACCTAGTATGGGCAGATGGTCCAATGGGCCGTGTTACATACGGTGATGTATTCCATCAAAATGAAGTTGAGCAATCAGCGTATAACTTCGAACAAGCTGACGTTGCATTCTTATTCTCTCAATTTGATCACTGCGAAAAAGAAAGTCAAAAGCTAATTGAGGCTGGCTTACCGCTACCTGCTTACGAGCAAGTAATGAAAGCGTCACACGCGTTTAACTTATTAGATGCGCGCCACGCTATCTCAGTAACCGAACGTCAACGTTATATCTTACGTGTACGTGCTTTATCTAAAGCGTGCGCACAGAGTTACTATGATGCACGTGAAGCACTTGGTTTCCCGCTTTGTAAGGATTAAGAATTAGCATGTCAGCAGAAAATTTATTAGTAGAAATTGGCACTGAAGAATTGCCACCAAAAGCACTTCGTAAACTTGCTGAGTCGTTTGCTGAAAACTTAACAGCAGAGCTTGCAAGTTTAGAGCTAGCCCATCAAGGCGTAAATTGGTATGCCTCACCGCGCCGTTTAGGTTTACGCGTTACAGCACTTGAAGCAAAACAAAGTGACAAGGTTGTAGAAAAACGTGGTCCTGCTGTTGCGGCAGCATTTGATGCCGATGGCAACCCAACCAAAGCTGCAATGGGTTGGGCACGTGGTTGTGGTATTGATGTAAGCGACGCCGAAACCGTTGAAACAGACAAAGGGGCATGGCTACTTCATAAAGCACACGTTGAAGGCCAAGCAACCACCGCGTTAATGAGTGATGCGGTAAACAAAGCGCTTGCTAAATTACCGATCCCGAAACCAATGCGTTGGGGCGCGAATAAAACGCAATTTATTCGCCCTGTACATACGGCAACGATTTTATTTGGTAATACACTAATCGAAGGTGAAATCCTTGGTAAGCAAGTAGGTAACCAACTACAAGGTCACCGATTCCACCACCCAGAAAAGGTCACTATCAATCACGCTGACGAAGTATTTGATGTACTAAAATCTGCGTATGTCGTGGCTGACTTCGAAGCGCGTAAAGCACAAATTCGTGAACAAATTGAAGCTGCAGCGGCTGCTGTCAACGCAAAAGTTGCGATGGATGAAGACTTGCTTGAAGAAGTAACGTCACTTGTTGAATGGCCAGTAACGCTAACAGCAACCTTCGAAGAAGCCTTTTTAGATGTACCCGCTGAAGCGCTTATCTACACCATGAAGGATGATCAAAAATACTTCCCACTACTAGATCAAGAAGGCAACTTACTTAACAAGTTCCTGTTTGTTTCTAATATTGAAAGTAAAGATCCAAGTGTGGTTATTGCCGGTAACGAAAAGGTGGTTCGTCCACGTTTAGCCGATGCACAGTTCTTTTTTGAAACCGATAAAAAGAAAACACTTGAGAGCCGTTTAGAATCATTAGACACGGTATTATTCCAAAAGCAACTTGGTACACTTAAAGACAAGTCAGAGCGTATTAGTGAACTTGCTGGTTACATTGCTGAGCAGTTAGGTGCTGATGCAGAACTTGCAAAACGTGCTGGTCTTTTAAGTAAAACAGATTTAATGACTGAAATGGTCATGGAGTTTACTGACGTACAAGGTGTAATGGGTATGCATTACGCACGTCACGATGGTGAGGCCGAAGAAGTTGCACTGGCGCAAAATGAGCAATATATGCCACGTTTTGCAGGCGACAACCTACCAACGAATGTGATTAGTTGTGCTGTTGCTATTGCTGATAAATTCGACACGCTAGTGGGTATTTTTGGCATTGGCCAAGCACCGAAAGGTGACAAAGACCCATTTGCACTTCGCCGTGCAGCCATTGGTGCGTTGCGTATCATGGTTGAAAAGTCACTACCACTGGACATTCTAGACCTTGTTGCTAAATCACAAAGCTTGTTTGGTGAAAAGCTAACAAACCTAAATGTTTCAACGGATGTGTTTGAGTTTATGCTAGGTCGCTTCCGTGCATGGTATCAAGATGAAGGGATTGAGGTTGATGTTATTCAAGCTGTACTCGCGCGTCGTCCAACTAAACCGGTTGACTTCGATCGTCGTGTTAAAGCCGTTAGTCACTTCCGTACATTAGACGCAGCAGAAGCGCTTGCAGCAGCAAATAAACGTGTAAGCAACATCTTGGCTAAGAATGACATCACAACGCAAGGTGATGTAAATGAGAGCCTATTAAGTGATGACGCAGAAAAAGTACTCGCGTCTCATGTTGCTAAGTTCTCTGTAGAGCTTGCACCACTTTATGCTAACGGCGATTATCAAGAAGCGTTATCACAACTAGCGGGTATCCGTGAGAGTGTCGATAACTTCTTTGATAACGTCATGGTAATGGCCGATGACGACGCGGTTAAGCAAAACCGTTTAGCATTATTAAGCCAGTTAAGCCGCCTGTTTTTAGATATTGCTGATATTTCTGTGTTGCAGAAGTAAGTAATACACACGTTAATAAAAGCCAGCTCAGTGCTGGCTTTCTTGTAAAAGAGGAACAGTTATGAAACGTATACTAACTTTAGCTTTGGCTGGTTTATTAACGGCATGTTCTAGCCAAATTCAAATGCCGAATATCGATGATATTCTGCCCAGTAAAGACTTAGACCGTACCATGTATTTACGGGGTGACTTTACCTTGTGGGATGCAGAACCTCAGTACCAATTTTACCAAGTTGCTCCGGGGATTTTTCAAACGGATGTGAAGTTTTCTACACCTGGCAAAGTGTATGAGTTTAAAGTCGCCGATGCTGATTTCAGCCAAGGCTATAACTGTGGTTTCAGTGATACCGACCCAGCAGGTCAAGCACTCATTTTAGGTGAGGCTGCAAGCGCCGATTGCAACACAATCTATAACTACTTCAGCTTTAAACCTGCGGCAAAAGGGGTTTATGTAGTGAGTTTTGATTACCGCAATAGCAATCAACCAAAAGTAACAGTCACGAAAAAATAACGCTAAGAGTTGAGTGACGCTAAGTGTTGAGTGGGCGATTGATTATTTACATCAAAGTTGACAAAGCCCACTCTGATTTTATTTTTTAGCTCGTAGCTCGTAGCTCGTAGCCTACAATCCTTTCTTCACCAAGTATCGATACGGTGCTTGCTCTACCTCTTTCGCCACGAGTGTGTGATCCATAAAGGTACAAAAGCTGGGAATGTCGCGGGTGGTTGATGGGTCATCAGCGATGATAAGTAAAGTCTCGCCATCTTTCATTTTGCGCACAGCACCACGCACCATCATCACCGGTTCTGGACAACGAAGGCCAAGTGCATCTAATTGGTGATCGGGATTATCAAAGCTCATGGCAGACCTATAAAATGAAAGTAACGAATAGTAAGGGGCTATTTTAGCTTTCAATCACTATTGGTTTCAATAACCGAATTCAAAGCAAATAAAAAAGGTGTACTGTGCGTGACAGTACACCTTTTTATCACCAAGATGTTCGGCTAATGAGCGTGTTATTCAACGCGCTCAAATACAGTTGCAATACCTTGGCCTAGACCAATACACATGGTTGCTAAACCGTATTTTGCATTCTTGTCTTCCATTAGGTGAACAAGCGTTGTGCTGATACGAGAGCCTGAACAACCAAGTGGGTGACCAAGCGCGATTGCACCACCATTAAGGTTCACTTTTTCATCTACTACATCCATCAGACCGAGGTCTTTTAATACCGGTAGTGATTGTGCTGCAAACGCTTCGTTAAGCTCAGCAACATCGATATCATCAATTGTGATACCCGCTTGTTTAAGCGCTTTTTGTGATGCTGGAACTGGGCCGTAACCCATAATAGATGGATCGCAACCTGCAACCGCCATTGATTTAATGCGCGCACGAATAGGTAAACCAAGTTCTTTGGCTTTTTCTTCGCTCATTACCAGCATGGCTGATGCACCGTCAGACAGTGCAGATGAAGTACCTGCTGTTACGCTACCTGATGCAGGGTTGAACACAGGACGAAGCTGAGATAAACCTTCAACAGTTGTCTCTGGGCGAATTACTTCATCGTCTTCAACAAGAATTAATGAACCGTCTGCGTCGTGACCTTCCATCGGTAGGATCTCGCGACGGAAACGACCTTCAACAGTCGCAGCGTGTGCGCGTTGGTGTGAGCGGTAAGCAAACTCATCTTGCTGCTGACGGCTAATGCCGTGAAGCGTTGCAAGGTACTCAGCTGTTAAGCCCATAACACCTGCAGCTTGTGCAACAGACGTTGATAAACCAGGGTGGAAATCATTACCGTGAGTCATCGGTACATGACCCATATGCTCAACACCCCCGATGATATAAGTATCACCCGCACCCGTCATAATAGCGCGTGCCGCATCGTGCAATGCTTGCATTGATGAGCCACATAAACGGTTAACTGTTACTGCAGGTACTGAGTGTGGGATACCGGCTAATAATGCTGCGTTACGGGCAATGTTAAAACCTTGCTCGAGAGTTTGCTGCACACAACCCCAGTAAATATCATCAATCGATGCTGGGTCTACGGCTGGGTTACGCTCTAACAAACCTTTCATTAAGTGAGCACTTAAATCTTCCGCACGTTTATGTTTGAATACGCCGTTTTTTGAACGGCCCATTGGTGTGCGGATACAATCTACGATTACTGGATTATTCATGTTCTTATCCTTCCACCTTATAGAATACACGGCCTTCTTCGGCCCATTTGCGAGTTTCATCTGATACTTGGTAAATCGCACCTAGGTGAGCATATTTGTCTGCTGTTGCAACAAAGTTTGCTAAACCAGTTTGATCTAAGTAACGGAATGCACCGCCTCTAAATGGAGGGAAACCAATACCGTAAATGAGCGCCATATCTGCTTCTTGCGGCGACGCTACAATACCTTCTTGAAGACAAAGTAGTACTTCGTTGATCATCGGTACCATACAACGGTCAATGATTTCTTGCTTGTCGAAGTCTTTAGGTGCATCGGTAATAGCACTTAAAAGTTCAACCGCTTTTGCATCGTGTGCCTTTTTCAAGCGACCACGGCGGTCTGGTGCATATTGGTAAAAACCAGCCCCATTTTTCTGACCAAAACGTTTTTCATTAGCAAATACAGAAACGGGATCTTTCTCTTGGCGAGCCATTCGCTCAGGGAAACCATCAGCCATAACGCCAGTACAGTGGTAAGCCGTATCAATACCCACAACATCAAGCAGATATGCAGGACCCATTGGCCAGCCAAACACGTTTTCCATTACTTTATCGACTTTGGCGAAATCAGCGCCTTCAACAACAAGTTTGCTGAAGCCTGCAAAGTAAGGGAACAATACGCGGTTAACAAAGAAACCTGGGCAGTCGTTTACAACAATAGGTGATTTACCTAGTTTTAAGGCGTAATCAACCACTGCATTGATTGTTGCTTCTGATGTCTTTTCACCACGGATGATTTCGACAAGTGGCATTTTTGGCACTGGGTTAAAGAAGTGCATGCCACAGAAGTTTTCTGGTTTTTCAAGCGCTGAGGCTAACTCATCTATACGAATAGTTGATGTGTTTGACGTTAAAATAGTGCCCTCTGGTAGGTCTTTTTCAAGGCCCGATAAAACAGCTTGTTTTACCTTAGGGTTTTCAACAACGGCTTCAACTACAATATCAACACCTTGAAGGTCAGCATCGTTTAGCGTCGGTTTGATTTTACCTAACGTGGCAATCATCTTGTCCATTGCCATGTGGCCACGTTGTACTTTTTTGCCAAGTAATTTAGAGGCTTCGCCCATACCTAAATCAAGCGCATCTTGATTAATGTCTTTCATGACAATCGGCGTGCCTTTATAAGCAGACTGGTATGCAATACCGCCACCCATAATACCTGCGCCTAATACAGCCGCTTGTTTAATTTTAAGCTCGCTGTTTTTGGCTTGTTTCTTCGCTTTACCTTTGATGTATTGGTCGGCTAAGAAAATACCTGTTTGTGCAGCAGCTTCGCTCGTTGCGGCAAGTTTGGCAAAGTTCGTGTTCTCAATTGCCATCGCTTCGGCACGTTCACAGTTTGCCGCTGCTTTAATGGTTTTTACAGCCATAACAGGTGCTGGATAGTGACCTTTAGTCTGACCCATTACCATGCCTTCGGCCATTGCAAAGCTCATACCTTGCTCAACACGGTTCATTTTCAGTGGTTGTAATTTTACTTGTCGTTTTGCTTGCCAATCTAGCTTGCCAGAAATAGCTTGCTCAAGTGTTGCAATACTTGACTCTAAAAGTTTGTCAGTACTAACTACCGCATCAAATGCACCTACTTTGAGTGCATCATTCGCGCGGTTTTCTTTGCCTGTCGTGATCCATGTCATCGCATTATCAGCGCCAATCAGGCGTGGAAGACGAACAGTGCCACCAAAACCAGGCATAATGCCTAATTTTACTTCAGGAAGGCCAATTTTAGCCTCAGTACTAGCAACGCGGTAATCGGTAGCAAGTGCCCACTCACACCCGCCGCCAAGCGCCATGCCGTTTACAGCACTTAACGTTGGGAAAGGTAAATCTTCAATTGCGTCAAAAACGTCTGTTGCATTTTTGATCCATGCAACCAATTCTTCTTGAGGTTTAGTGAAAGTCGGTAAAAATTCGAAGATGTCGGCGCCGATAATAAAGTGATCTTTATCGCTGGTGAACATCATGCCTTTGATATCTGAGTTTGCTGCTAATTCTTTTAATGCCGAAGCGCAATCTTGCAAGGTTTGCTGAGAAAGTTTGTTTACTGAGCCATCAGCACAGAACTTAAACTCGGCGATGTTGTCCTTGATGAAAGCAACTTCAAATGAATCGCTTTTATATAACATTATTATTCTCCCTAGTTTATTAACTAAGACTGGTACGATGAGTTTGCATTTCAATCAGTGTGCTTGCTTTAAAATAAAAATGCAACGAAAAATTTACTGCGCTTTATCGCGATTGGTTAAAATATAGCTGGTTTGCTGCTAAGGTGTAGGGGAAGTTTTTATTATTAATTCTTTAATTTTTGTTAAAGGCCATCATGAAAAAACAATTTCTTGGTTGGACGGCTGCCGCATTACTTTTTCCTTTTTTTGCAGCTGGTGCCAACGATAAACATGACGCTTTTTTAAAAGCTGAAAAAAAGGCGCGGTACGGTAACTATGAAGACATGAAAAAGGTGACAGGGGAGCTTGATCATCCCTTAAAACCTTATGTCGAAAAAGCCTATTGGCAGCGTAACCCAAGTCTGCAACACCAAACTGAAATCGAAAACTATTTAAACGTCTATCAAAATACGCCACTTGAATGGCCTGTTCGAAAAGCGTGGCTTGAATACCTAAAGAAGCAGAATAAAAAAGCGGCGTATATTCGTAATTATCGTGAAACCAGCAATAATGAGCTGACGTGTCCCTATTTAAGCTTTCAATTAGATTTAGGGGCACCTGAAAATGCCATCATGAATCAAGTAAGCGACTTATGGGTGGTCGGTAAATCGCAACCTAAAGAGTGCGATAGCTTATTTTCGCAGTGGAAGAAAAAGGGGTACCAAACTCCTGATCGCGTATGGCAACGAGTCACACTGGCCGCAGAAAGCGGTACGTCGAGTTTATTGCCTTATTTAAAAACCTTATTACCCGAACATGAGCAATATTTAGCTGACTTATATTTAAAAGTTCGCAAAGACCCGAGCGCGTCTGCTGGACTTTACCGCTATAAGAAAAAATCAGCCAAAGAAGGGCAAATTGCGTTGTATGGCGTAAGACGTTTGGTGTGGCGCGACAAAGAACTCGCGCTTAGAGCGTGGGAAAAGATTGAAAAAATGTTCTCCTACACTGACGAGCAAAAGGCTGATGTGTATTACAATTTTGCACTATCTTTAGCATCTAGTGGTCACAAAGAAGCTCGCTTTTGGCTAAATAAGGTGCCGAAAGACCGCCAAACTAGCAAGCTTATGCAGTGGCAATTAGCAAACATGCTTGAGCTACAAGATTGGTCTGGCATTGTGGCTTTTTTTACCGGCAAAGAAAATTTAACGCTAGGGCAGCAATACTGGTTAGCTTATAGCTTGAATCAGCGTGGTGAAGTAGAGCGCGCGCGACAAATTTGGCAAACGGTGGCCAAAGAGCGTGATTACTATGGTTTTCTTGCGTCTGCGCGATTAGGTATACCTGTTAGTTTAAATAATAAAGAGCTGAATATTAGCGATAAACTCAAGCTTGAGGTTGCGAATGCGCCAGGCTTTAAGCGTGCCCGTGCTTTGTATGAATTAGATCGTTTTACTGCAGCTCGTCGCGAATGGAATTATTTAACCGATACCTCAACCAAAGAAGAAAAACTGGCTGCATCAATGCTTGCAGCAGATCTTGATTGGTACGACAGCACTATTTATACCTTGGCACAAATTAAAGAGTGGGATTACGTTGATTTACGTTTTCCGTTCGCGTTTCGGAACTTGTTCGAAAACTACAGTAACCGCAGTCATATCGATGTTGCATGGAGTATTGCCATTTCTCGTCGTGAAAGCTCGTTTGCGCCAGATGCTCGTTCACATGCGAATGCTCATGGCTTAATGCAGTTATTACCTAGCACAGCCAAATATATGAATAAAAGCACGGTGTCACGTAGTGTACTTTATCAGCCTCGTACTAATATTCGTCTTGGTAGTGAATACCTGAAGTATTTGAAGAAGAAAAATCATGGTAATGAAATTTTAGCGACGGCCTCTTACAATGCAGGCTATCATCGCATTAAGCGCTGGCTACCAGAGCAAGCAATGCCTGCTGAGTTGTGGATTGAACTGATCCCCTTCACTGAAACACGTAACTACGTTAAAAATGTGTTCGCTTACAGGCAGGTATATCACACCCGCCTTGGTCGAGATGGTAATGTACTTGCGCCCATTCTCGATATGAAAATGGGTGGCTAAATTAAAATACAAACGAGGCTCATATCCCCCTCAGTTGGGGGTTATGGCCGACTATGATAGACTGCAAGTAAGTTAAATTTACTAGAGATGGGTTTACTATGGATAAATTAGCGGTGTTATATGCCGAACATATTGCAACCTTGCAACAGCGTACTCGTACTATTACTGAACGTGAGGGTTTAGAAGGGCTCGTAATTCACTCAGGCCAAGCTAAGCGTCAGTTCTTAGATGACATGTATTATCCGTTTAAAGTGAATCCGCAATTTAAAGCTTGGTTACCTGTTATTGATAATCCGCATTGTTGGATTGTCGTCGACGGTGCATCTAAGCCGAAGCTAATTTTTTATCGTCCAGTGGATTTTTGGCATAAAGTGCCTGATGAGCCGCGTGATTTTTGGGCTGAGTATTTTGATATTGAGCTTTTAGTACAACCTGATCAGGTTGAAAAACTACTCCCTTATGATAAAGCAAATTATGCATATATCGGTGAGTACTTAGAGGTCGCACAAGCGCTGGGTTTCAGCATTATGAATCCTGAGCCAGTGATGAACTACTTACATTTCCATCGAGCTTATAAAACGCAGTACGAACTTGAGTGTCTTCGCCAAGCGAACCGTATCGCTGTAGAGGGTCATAAAGCGGCGCGTGATACGTTCTTTAATGGTGGTTCTGAGTTTGATATTCAGCACGCTTATCTAATGGCTACACGCCAAAGTGAAAACGAAATGCCTTACGGAAATATCGTTGCACTGAATGAAAATTGCGCCATTTTACATTACACGCATTTCGAGCCAACTGCGCCTCATACACATCACTCATTTTTAATTGATGCAGGTGCAAACTTTAACGGCTATGCTGCGGATATTACTCGTACCTATGATTTTAAAAAGTCAGGTGAGTTTAGCGATCTCATTCAGGTTATGACTGAGCATCAAATTGCCTTAGGTAAGGCATTGAAACCCGGTCTCTTATACGGCGAGTTACATTTAGAGTGTCACCAACGTGTCGCACAAGTACTGAGTGATTTTAATATTGTAAAATTACCAGCTGCTGACATTGTTGAACGCGGTATTACTTCAACGTTTTTCCCTCACGGATTGGGTCATCACCTTGGCTTACAAGTTCATGATATGGGTGGTTTTATGGCTGACGAATCAGGGACGCACCAAGCTCCGCCTGAAGGTCATCCATTCCTTCGTTGCACACGTTTAATTGAGAAGAACCAAGTATTTACGATTGAGCCTGGTTTATACTTCATCGATTCATTATTGGGCGACCTTGCTCAAACCGATAATAAACAGTTTATTAACTGGGAAAAAGTTGAAGAATTTAAGCCATTTGGCGGTATCCGAATTGAAGATAATATTATCGTTCATGAAGACAGTCTCGAAAATATGACCCGTGATCTACACTTAGATTAACGGCGAGCAAAATAGAGTATAGGGGCCACATGGCCCCATTTTTTTAGATAAAACAATATGCCTGAATATCAATACCCGGCCGAACCGGTTTTTTATCAAGAAGAAATAAAGAAAAGTACATTTATAGTGCACATTGCGCATACTCCAGACCTCGCGTGTGCAAAAGCGTTTATTAAAGAAATACAAGATAAATACAGTGACGCGCGTCATAACTGCTGGGCACATGTTGCAGGAAACCCTGGCGGGAGTCATGTTTATGGCTTTTCGGATGATGGTGAGCCCAATGGTACGGCGGGTAAACCCATGCTTAATGTGCTGACAGGTTCAGGCATCGGTGAAATTACTGCGGTAGTAACACGCTACTTTGGAGGAGTTAAGCTTGGTACGGGGGGACTTGTGCGTGCATATGGTGGCAGTTTAAATAACGCTATGCGCGAGCTAAAAACTGTGACTAAAGTACCGAGTGTTGAACTTATAGGGCAAAGTGACTATAGCGCACAAGGTGCAATTGAGCAGTTATTAAAAAGCCAATATCAGGTGTTAAAAATAGACAAGCAATTTGCCGAGAACATTACTTGGCACATTACCATTGATAGCCGCCAAGCAGAGCAGGCAATCACCGATGTACACGAACTTACTCATGGCGCCGTTGAGCTAAAAATGGGAAAAGGATGAGTAAGGAAAATAAATACATAGCGTTTACTTACAATTAAGCCTGTAAGACAATAAACTGTATTAGCTAAATCATTTAATAAGAAAGCGATACGCCTAGATGCAATTTCGTACCATAATAAAAATTCTCGGCCAGCTGGTGGCGTTATTTAGTATCACGATGGTCCCACCGGCACTGGTGTCTTTAATTTATAAAGACGGTGGGGGTGTGCCGTTCGTTCTTGCGTTTATTTTTAGCGTTGTTATTGGTTTAGCTGCATATTACCCAAACCGTCATGAGCATGGTGATTTAAAAGCCCGCGAAGGCTTTTTAATTGTGGTGTTGTTCTGGCTGGTACTTGGCAGCTTTGCTGCTGTGCCTTTAGTGTTCTTACAGGAACCAAACCTATCTCTCGCTGACTCGGTATTTGAGGCCTTCTCGGGGCTGACTACCACAGGAGCAACCGTTTTAACGGGGATTGAATACTTACCCAAATCAGTGCTTTTTTATCGTCAGCAACTGCAGTGGCTAGGTGGTATGGGGATCATTGTATTGGCCGTCGCTGTATTACCGATGCTAGGTGTTGGTGGTATGCAGTTATACCGTGCTGAAACTCCAGGGCCTGTTAAAGACTCGAAAATGACCCCGCGGATTGCCGATACCGCCAAACACCTTTGGTACATTTATGTGTCGCTGACCATCGCATGTACGCTTGCCTATTGGGGAGCGGGTATGGATTGGTTTGATGCGATTTGTCATGCTTTCTCAACCATCGCAATTGGGGGATTCTCTACATACGATGCGTCTATGGGGCAATTTGACAGCCCATTAATAAACTTTATTTGTGTGGTGTTTTTGCTGATTGCGGCGATTAACTTTTCGTTGCACTACGCTGCGGTCTCCTCGCGCAGTATTCGTGTTTACTTGCGCGACCCTGAATTTAAAGTGTTTTTACTTATTCAGTTAGCGCTAGTGATTATTTGTTTTACGGTACTCTCTTCTAATAATATTTATGCAGATGGTGATGAAACGCTCGATCAAGCAATGTTTCAAGCTGTCTCTATGAGTACTACCGCGGGCTTTGCGACAGATAATTTTTCTGCTTGGCCATTGTTCTTACCTATCTTACTTATTTTTTCGAGCTTTATCGGCGGCTGTGCGGGCTCGACGGGCGGCGGTATGAAAGTTGTAAGGGTTTTCCTTCTGTACTTGCAAGGGATACGTGAATTAAACCGCTTAGTTCACCCGCGGGCTATATACTCTATAAAGCTCGGTCGTAAAGCGCTCCCCGATAAAGTGGTCGAAGCCGTTTGGGGGTTCTTTTCTGCTTATGCACTGGTTTTTGTTATTATCATGCTGGCCTTAATGGGCACAGGCATGGACAATATAAGTGCTTTTTCAGCGACGGCGGCGTGTTTAAACAACTTAGGCCCAGGTTTGGGTGAAGTCGCGGCGCATTATGGCGCGATATCTGATACGGCAAAGTGGTTGTTAACAATCGCGATGGTGTTTGGTCGTCTTGAAATATTCACTTTATTAGTTTTATTTACCCCAACATTCTGGCGCGGTTAAGGTTTTATTTGGTTATTTTTCAAGGAGTAGAGAAACAATGCCAAAAACGCAGCAGCAACTTAATTTAGAAAAACTAACCTATATACCCGCAGGGAGTGTGGTCGATGTTGAAATAATAACTGCGACAGAAAGTAAGCGTGTCAAAATTGAATTTATTGGCTTACTTAACGAGCAGTACATCATACTTAACTATCCCCCTGTAAAACGTTTGCCGAATGCGGGTGACTTTATCAAAGAGGGGGTTATGGTGATTGTTCGGGCTGTTTTAGAAAGCGGGGGTGGGCAGGTTATTGCATTTCGTCAGCAGATAAAAGCCGTTGCTTCACACCCTTGTCGATTGATATTTTTACATTTTCCCCAACAAGTACAACTCTTTAGCTTGCGCAGCGAAGCGCGGATCCCCACTTTGTTTCCCGCCAAGCTTGTTATAGATGAACAAGTATATGAAGGCGTAATTAAAGACATTTCACTTGCCGGTGTGCAATTTGAGATTAACAGCGAGGCCGACCTTAGTCATTTGAAAGCACAAGCGTGTCAGGTGGTGCTCAGTAAACGTGAATTTACAGGCAAGGTATGCAGAGTCCGCAAACGAGAGTCGGGCTATCAGTTTGGTGTGCAGCTCAATACCAGTGAAAATGAAATGAACGTCTTTATGAAAGAGCACCTCATAGACCTTTCGGTATTAGAGATAACGAGTTAACGAGCATTGATTCGCCATTTTGCAACAAAATGACTGTTTTTCACTTTTTCTCTAAAAATTAATCAAAAATAATCGATATAAATATATAAAACCCATTTAAATCAGATGATTAAGCGTTAAAAATATTTTTATTTTTTTTGAGGCGTGTTGCCATTCATCTACGGTTTAGCCCCCACACGCAATATTTTCTCTGTTTTAGTGACAAAAAACGGCAGATGTCTCTGTTTTTGCTTTTTTAACTTATTGATTAATAGATAAAAAATTTTCTCACCTCATTGCTTGTTGCTAAAAAGCAACAAAATAACAGCCAGTTTTCCCCTAATTTACTAAAAAACAAACTTAACCTCATGATTTATAGTGTTTTTTAAACTTTGGCATTGAAGTTGAAATAGTTAAAGCGAACACAGAGAAAGTTGATTTAGGAATTAGTCCTCTATCGCAGTTTAGACAACATTGAAGGAATAGTGATTATGAAAACGTTACACAAAACATGTGCACTTATTGCCCTTGTCGCTTCATCAACTGCATTTGCAGCGGTGGATTTTGAAACGCTAGATGTCGATGGCGATGGAGCAATCAGTAAAAGCGAAGCATCTGTAAGCTCACCGTTAATGAGCCAGTTTAAAGAGCTTGATACCGACGGTAATGGCGAACTATCAAAAGAAGAGTTCGCGAAAGCATAATTTCAGTGTAAGGACACATTGAAAAGGACTTCTTACTTAAAGCTACTATTTGAAGGATTACATTATGAACACAGTAAATAAAACATTAGCCCTTGTGGCACTTATCTCTTCATCAGCCGCATTTGCGATGAGCGATTTCGAAACGCTAGACGTTGATGGCAATGGCGTTATTAGCCAAAGCGAAGCATCCGTTGATGCAGAGCTAATGAGTAAGTTTAGCGAATTAGACACTGACGGTAACGGTGAGTTATCAAAACAAGAATTTTCAAAAGCTTAATGAAATTAAGCAAGCCAAGTTATCTAGCTGATTAGTTCTGAGCTGCCAAAGACAGCCTAAATGGATAAGGGAATCCATGACAAAGAACAACCAGGAGCGTGTGATCAGCTAACACTTTTTTAGTTAAATATTGAAGGAATATGATTATGAAGACAGTAAATAAAACACTAGCCCTAATTGCACTTGCATCTTCTTCAGCTGTTTTTGCTGCCACTGACTTTGATACATTGGATGTAGATGGCGATGGTGTGATAAGCAAAAGTGAAGCATCAGTCGACGCAAAAATCATGTCACAATTTAAAACACTGGATGTCGATGGTGATGGCGTACTGACTGAAACAGAATTTTCAGCGGCCGAGTAACAAAGCCAATTTCCACTAAACAGGGATCTCAGAAACGGACTTCACTCTTTTCAAATTTTGAGGCAGTTATTATGAAACACATCAACACAACATTGGCTATTTTAGCATTAGCAACGTCATCAGCAACGTTTGCTCAAGGCGTCAGTTTTTCTACATTTGATACCAACGGCGATGGCGTGATCAGCAAAGAAGAAGCATCTGTAAATATGCAGCTTGAAAAACTATTTCCTGAGCTTGATAGCGATGGTAACGGAGAGCTTTCAAAAGAAGAGTTCGCACAGATTCAATAGGTTCGTAACCAGAGACTCTGGTTAACTACTTTCACTTCAAGAGTCGTAAAGCAGCCGTCATGGCTGCTTTTTTATTTTCATGTTTTTGGTCTATAAGAAAATAGCGCTAACTTGGAACAGCTTTTCAACAACCGTGATGTGTTTCTTGTCGATTAGGAACATGATCACATGGTCACCCGACTGAATCACCGTATCATCATGAGCAATGAGTACATCGTCATTACGCACAATTGCACCAATAGTGGTGCCTGCGGGTAGCTTGATATCGGCAATCGCGCGGCCAACAACTTTCGATGTATGTTCATCGCCATGGGCTACGGCTTCAATTGCTTCAGCTGCGCCTTTACGTAATGAATAAACGTTAACGATATCACCGCGGCGAACATGCGTTAACAGAGCTGAGATAGTCGCTTGTTGTGGTGAAATGGCAATATCTATTTCACCGCCTTGAACGAGGTCAACATAGGCGCCGCGTTGGATCAGCACCATGGTTTTTTGTGCGCCCATGCGTTTAGCAAGCATGGCCGACATAATGTTTGCTTCGTCGTCGTTTGTAACAGCAATGAACACATCAACTTGTTCAATGTGCTCTTCTGAGAGCAGTTCTTGATCAGAGGCGTCACCACAGAATACAACGGTATTGTCGAGTAACTCAGAGAGCTGTGCCGCACGTTCTTTATTACGCTCAAGAAGTTTAACACTGTGATTTTTTTCTAGTGAGCGCGCCAAGCCTGCACCAATATTACCCCCACCTGCAATCATGATTTTCTTGTATGAGCGTTCAAGTTTTTGAAGTTCGTTCATGACAGCACGAATATGTTTTGTTGCGGCGATAAAGAACACTTCATCGTCAGCCTCAATCACGGTTGTGCCGAGTGGTTTAATTGCTTTACCTTGTCGGTAAATTGCTGCTACACGGGTTTCTACATTGGGAATATGTTCTTTCAATGCCGACAGTGCATACCCAACTAATAAGCCACCATAGTAAGCTTTTACTGCAACCAGTGATAACATACCATCAGCGAACTGCAGCACTTGTAAAGCACCCGGATAGTCTATTAATCGACGAATATATTTAGTCACTAAGGCTTCTGGAGCAATGTAGTGATCAACCGGTAAGTCGTCATTATGGAACAGCTTTTCGCGGTACTTTAAGTATTGCTCTGAGCGAATACGCGCAATTTTGGTGGGCGTATTAAAAATACTGTAGGCGACTTGGCAGGCAACCATGTTCACTTCATCTGAACTGGTTACCGCAATAATCATATCGGCGTCTTCTGCGCCTGCGCGACGCAGCACATCTGGGTGAGCACTGTGACCAGTAACCCCCTGTAGATCGTACTTATCTTGCAGCTCGCGTAAGCGGTTACCGTCGATATCAACCACTGTGATCTCGTTTTGCTCACCAACGAGGTTTTCTGCTAATGTGCCGCCGACTTGTCCGGCACCGAGTATGATTATTTTCATAGTGTATTCTTATGAATGTTTTTTAACTAGCTTTGCATAGTAGAAACCATCGCTCTCACCCGGTAGCAATTGCAAGCCAGGTAACGTTGGAGTATCGTTTTCATGCAGTGGTATATGCTCTGCATTGCTGTTGTTAGCAAGAAACGTGGCAACTTGTTGCTGATTTTCTTGTGGTAACACTGAGCAGGTTGCATACACTAACGTACCACCCGGTTTAAGCAGAGGCCAGATACTGTTGAGAATATCACCTTGTAAGTGTGCAAGGTCTTCAATATCTGATGCTCTACGCAACCATTTAATATCAGGGTGGCGACGAATAACACCGGTGGCAGAACAAGGCACATCAAGTAAAATTCGATCGAACTGCTTTTCGTCCCACCAAATATGCGGCTGTGATGCATCGGCACACTGCAAATCAGCGGCAAGGCCAATACGTACTAAATTTTGCTTTACACGCTCTAAGCGTTCACTGTCGCTATCTAGTGCTAATACATCGGCATCAGCAAGCTCCAAAATATGGCAGGTTTTACCGCCTGGCGCTGCACAGGCATCAAGAATCAGCTCATCATCTTGTGGATCTAAAAAACGTGCTGCTAACTGCGCCGCCGCATCTTGAACAGAGCATGCACCTGTTTCAAACTCAGGTAAAGAAAATACATCGCATGGCTTGGCAAGTTTAATACCATCTG
Source organism: Pseudoalteromonas sp. MB41 (assembly GCF_020966275.1). Lineage (NCBI taxonomy): Bacteria > Pseudomonadati > Pseudomonadota > Gammaproteobacteria > Alteromonadales > Pseudoalteromonadaceae > Pseudoalteromonas > Pseudoalteromonas sp. MB41. The sequence continues at coordinate 50,043 of NZ_JAJJZF010000027.1, forward strand.
GAAAATCAGCATTGAGGCTGTGTTCAATGTCATTTGCTTTGAGCATGTCGCTGTATTCTTGCGTGCTATATTGTGCTTGATTTACACGTAACCACATTGGAGCTTGTTGTTGGTTTGCTTCAAGAATATCTTGCCAGTTATCAGGGTAGGCTGCCGTAACGTGCTTAATAAACCACCCTGGGTGGTTGTATTGGCAAACAGGGATTTGCTTGGCTTTTTCTTCAAGCTCGGCTTGTTCACGTTGGAAACTTCGTAAAATAGCGTTAATTAAGCCTTTTAAACCTAGCGCACGCATTTGTTGTAATGCATTAACGGTTTCACTGATAGCAGCATGCGGTGGAACACGCATATGCTGAAGTTGGTAAATGCCCACATACAGCAAGAACTGGAAAATACGGCGCTTGCCTTTTAGCGGTTGATCTAAAAGTTGCTGACAGTAATTTTCGAGGCTAGGTAAATAACGCAGCACACCGTAGCAAATTTGTTGTAGTAAGGCTTTATCTTTTGGCGATAAACCTTGGCTTGCAAAGGGCAATTCTTGGTTTAACGATGCACCTTTATCAACCACGTTATACAGAGTTTCAGCAGCAAGTGCTCTAACATTACTCATTGTTTTGCCCTAATACTGAGCCAGGTTCAACCCAGTCGCTGCGGCCATTTAAAAAGTCGCTGACTGCCATTGGTTTTTTGCCTTGAGGTTGAAGTAGGGTGATCTTAAGAGCATCTTGACCGCAGGCAACGGTAATACCTTGCTTATCAGCGGCGATAATTTTACCTGCTTCAGCGGTGTGAGAGACGATTTCAGCCTGCCAAATCTTTACCGTTTGACCTGCCATTTGGGTAAAGCAAACAGGCCATGGATTAAAGGCGCGAATATTACGCTCAATTTGTGCTGCGTCCTGGGTCCAATCAATGTTTGCTTCGTCTTTAGAGAGTTTTTTCGCATAATTGGCAAGATTGTCATCTTGTTTTTCAGGTACTATCTCACCGGCAGCAAGGCGGTTTATCGTACTAATGAGCGCATCAGGTCCAAGTGCCGCAAGCTTGTCGTAAAGTGAACTGCTGGTTTCTGCGCTATCGATTGGACAGCGACTAATATGGAGCATATCGCCGGTATCTAAGCCTTCATCCATCTGCATTATGGTTACGCCAGTTTCACTGTCGCCAGCCCAAATTGCACGTTGAATCGGTGCTGCACCGCGCCAACGCGGTAAAATCGAACCATGAACATTTAAGCAACCAAGGCGAGGTGTCTCTAAAACTGCTTTAGGTAGCAATAAGCCATACGCGACCACAATCATGATGTCGGCGTTAAGGGTTTGTAGCTCAGCGAGCGCCTCATCTGACTTAAGAGACTCAGGTTGAAAAACGGGCAAATTATGAGCAACAGCCAGCTCTTTTACTTCGCTTGCTTTTAGTTTTTTACCGCGACCCGCAGGGCGGTCTGGTTGGCTGTACACGCCAACAATGTCATGCTCTGAATCAATCAGTGCTTGTAAATGGCGCGCAGCAAAGTCTGGCGTACCAGCAAAAATAATGCGTAATGGTTGTGTCACAGAAATTCCTATCGATAAACTTATTATTTAGCAGCGAGCTTTGCTTCTTTTTCAAGCTTTTTACGGATACGTTGGCGCTTTAATGGCGATAAATAATCAATAAACAGGGTGCCTTTAAGATGATCAAGCTCATGCTGAATACAAATAGCCAGTAATTCATCAGCATCTAAACTGAATGCTTCGCCATGTTCGTTAAGCGCTTTAACAGTGACTGTTTCTGCACGGTCAACTTTCGCATATGAATAAGGAACAGATAAACAACCTTCTTCGCTCACTGTTGAGCCATCTTTTTGAGTTATTTCTGGATTAATTAATACCAGTGGTTGGTCACGTTCTTCAGAGACATCGATGACCACGATTCGCTGGTGGATATCTACTTGCGTAGCTGCTAAGCCGATACCGTTTTCGTCATACATCGTTTCAAGCATATCTTTGACGATTTGACGAACTTCGTCGTTTACTTCTGGTACTTCTTTCGCGATTGTACGTAAACGCTCATCCGGAAATCTTAAAACTTCTAACCTAGCCATAGTTACCTTTTACACTTGTGATTCATTTAGGGTATTGTATGCTCTTATTTTAGCCATTCGTGTTCACCTTTAACAGGTTTTGGTTGATAATAATCTAAAAACAACACAAGGAAGCCAAATGAGACATCCATTAGTTGCGGCTATGTTAGCCATTAGCTGCGCTTTTACAGCATCTGCTGATGTGTTAACAATAAAAAAAGATGCTCCAAAACAATATGTTGTGAAAAAGGGTGATACGCTTTGGGACATTTCTGGCGTGTATCTCAATGAACCATGGCAATGGCCTGATTTATGGCAAATGAATCCGCAAATTGCTAATCCACATTTAATCTACCCCGGTGATGCGCTCACTTTAATCTACGATAAAGATGGAAATCCGCGTCTCGTGAAGAATGCGCGCTATAAAAAGCTGTCTCCTGAAGGGCGAATAACTCCGAAAGGTAAGCAAGCCGTACCGACTTTACCCCTGGAATTATTGCGTCCTTACTTAAGTTATGAGCAGGCTATTAGCGCGGATGTGATTGCTGAAAAACCGTATATCTTAGGTGCCAGCGTTAATACTAAAATGAACACGATGGATCATATTCTGTACGTAAAAGGGGACTTAAACCTAAATGAAGCGTATGCAGTATATCGTAAAGGCTCTGAGTTAATTGACCCGACTTCACAAGAAGTGTTGGCTAATAAAGCAGAGTTGGTCGCCATTGTGCGTGCATTTAGAAGCGGTGATGTTGCTAATGGGATCCCGGCTTCAGTGAAAATTGAGTTGATTAAACAAGAAATTAGACCAAATGATTTCTTGATGCCAGCAATGGATGGTCAATTGCTGCCGGCATACTTCACAATGAAACGCCCTGATACCACAATGAATGGCACAATTATTTCGTCTGCCACTGAACTTCGTGAATTTAGTACAATGGATATTGTTGTGCTAAATTTAGGGTCAGACCAAGTTAAACCTGGTTTTGTACTTGATATTCAACGTCAGTCTCCAGAAGTGTTTGATGGCGCAAATGGTCCGCGCTATCGCGAAGATTCAACCAGCCTTGAAAAGTTAATCACTGATACGAATGACTTTTTAGGTGTAGAGGCGGACGAAGACAGTAAAGTATGGCATATGCCAAAGGAGAAAGTCGGTGAGCTAATGGTATTTAAGGTTTACGATACCGTCAGTTATGCACTGATTGTAAAAAATCAGCATCCTATTAGAGTTGGAGATTATGCAGTCATAAACTAACTCCTCTGAGGACGCTCTAAGGAGGGAGCATGGAACAGTATTCAGGCAAGCTAGCTCACTGGCTTGCCTTTTATTTATGTAAAGGGATAGGGGTTAAAACCCTTATAGCGCTAAGCCAAAAACACGAACTGAGTGAACTCTTCGCTCTGACTAACGCACAATTGCAGAGTTTAGGCTTAACACAAAGCCAAGCTAATAACCTCACCAATACCGATTGGCATCAGGTTGAACATTACCAAACCCTTATTAAGCAACAGCAATTAACTGTAATTTGTTACTTTGATGATTGCTATCCGCCTTTATTGAAACACATTGCCAGTGCGCCTTTACTGTTATTTTGTTTGGGTAACGTTGCATTATTATCGTCGCCACAAATAGCAATAGTGGGCAGTCGCAATGCAACGCCTACGGGGTCAGAGATTGCCGCTGAGTTTGCGCATCAGTTGTCATTACTCGGTATGACGATAACGTCGGGTATGGCGCTGGGGATTGATGGAGCAGCGCATAAAGGGGCTTTAGCGGGAAGTGGTAATACAATTGCAGTGCTTGGGACGGGGCTTGATATTGCCTACCCTAAACGTCATAAATTATTAACTAAGCACGTGGCAGAACGCGGCTTGTTGGTGTCGGAGTTTTTGCCAGGAACCGCTGCCAATGCGACAAATTTTCCGCGTCGTAATCGCATTATCTCTGGTTTGTCATTAGGGGTATTAATTGTAGAAGCGCAAATAAAAAGCGGCTCTTTAGTCACTGTGCGTTATGCCTTGGAGCAAAATAAAGAAGTGTTTGCAGTACCGGGGTCAATTAAGAACCCTCTCTCAGAGGCGAGTCACTTTTTAATTAAGCAAGGTGCTAAATTAGTTGAAAATGTGAGTGACATTCTTGATGAAGTGAGCTTTTTTTGTGAAAACAGTCTATATAATATAGAACAGCCTATTGCAGATGAACTCGACTGCCCAGTGTTCAAAAGTATAGGGTTTGAGGTAACCAGCGTGGATGTAATAACTCAACGCAGCCAACTACCAATCGATGAAGTACAAGCTCGGTTACTTGACCTAGAGCTCGCCGATAAAGTCGAACGAGTGCTAGATGGTTATATAAGACTTGGAGGACATAAATATGTTTGACATCCTCATGTATCTTTTTGAAAACTATATCCATAGCGAAGCTGAAATCTTCACGGAAGAAAACGAGCTCACCGATGAGTTGGTGCGTGCTGGTTTTAACAAACCTGAAATCTACAAAGCACTTGATTGGCTTGAGCAGCTCGCAGATCTGCAACAAAGTGATGTGTGCCCTTATTTAAATGCGCAGCCACAACATGCTACGCGCATCTACACAGATAGCGAATGCCAAATGTTGAGCACAGAATGCCGAGGCTTCTTAATGTTTATTGAGCAAATCGGTGTCATCAATACAATAACCCGTGAAATGGTTATTGATAGATTGTGCGCCCTTGATAAACCATTTATCCATTTAGAAGATTTAAAATGGGTGGTGTTAATGGTGCTATTTAATGTGCCCGGCTCAGAGCAAGCATATGCGCAAATGGAAGACCTGATCTTTGACGAACCAGCCGACGTGCTTCATTAATGCATTGCCGCTGGCAGAGCATGGTGGCTCGTCGCTTTCGACTTTGCTTGTATCTTTGCTGAGTTTGGGTATATTAAGCGAAAATTAGCCAGCCTCACAGGAATCTTATGAGTAAAATCGACCATTCTCTTTTTTCTGCAGATAAACATGCGTTAGAAAAAGAGTATGAGGTTTGCCCTAAATGTGGTTCTGAATTGGTTATGCGACACTCTAAATCAGGCCCATTTTTAGGGTGCGCCAGTTACCCTAAATGCGACTATATTCGCCCACTTGCTCATCATGACAGCCAGCAAATTAAAGTACTCGAAGACAGTGCATGTCCCGAGTGTACTAGACCACTTGTGATCAAGAATGGTCGTTACGGTATGTTTATAGGGTGTACAGGTTACCCTGACTGTCACTACATAGCGCATGATGAAGATGCTGACGATGCACCCACTTTGCCCGCGTGCCCTAAGTGTAAAAAAGGGCAGTTGGTTGCGCGTAGCAATAAATTTGGCAAGACCTTTTATTCCTGTGACTGCTACCCTCGATGTAAATACACACTGAACCATAAACCCGTTGCTCAGGTCTGCCCAGCGTGCCAGTGGCCTGTTATGACTGAAAAGAAAATGGCCTCGGGTGTTGTGCTACAATGCCCTCAGAAGTCGTGTATGCACAAGCTTATAGAATCTTAATACACTCGTTATTTGCTTAAATTAGGAGAGTTTCTTTGTCTGATCCTGTTGCTCAACCTGCCAATGCCATTGATGCATTACAACAAGGCGGTGTGATTGTTTACCCAACCGAAGCAGTATTCGGTCTTGGCTGTGACCCTGATAATCAAGCTGCTGTAGAAAAGCTACTAGCAATCAAACAACGCCCCGTTGAAAAAGGCTTAATTTTAATTGCTGATAATTATGGTCAGTTATTAAAGTATGTTGATGATGCTAAGATCCCGATGGATAAACGTGCTGATATTTTTTCGCAGTGGCCGGGTGCAATTACATGGGTCATGCCAGCGGCAAAAGAGACACCTAAGTGGTTAACAGGCCAGTTTGATAGTATTGCTGTACGTGTCACTAATCATCCAACTGTTAAAGCCCTTTGCCAGCAGTTTGGTAAACCAATGGTTTCAACCAGCGCAAACTTAACCGGCCAGCCTACAGTGATGAGTATTACGCACGCTAAAAGTGAGTTCGCTGATCGTGTTGATTTTTATGTCGATGAGCCACTCGGTGGCAATAGTCAACCTAGTGTGATTAAAGATGCAATGACCGGCAAAGTATTCAGAGGATAAACATGCAAAGCGAGCTACTCCAACACGTAAAAACATACCTAATGGCCCTACAAGATAGCATTTGTAAGGGCCTTGAAAACGCCGATGGCAAAGCAAAATTTGTTGAAGATAATTGGCAGCGCGAAGAAGGCGGCGGTGGTCGTACGCGGGTGATTCAAGGGGGAGATGTTATTGAGCAAGGAGGAGTCAACTACTCGCATGTATTTGGTGCTTCAATGCCAGCATCAGCGACGGCTCATCGTCCAGAACTTGCTGGTCGTAGTTTCCATGCGTGTGGTGTATCGCTGGTGATCCACCCAAAAAACCCACACATTCCAACTAGTCACGCTAATGTACGCTTTTTTATTGCTGAAAAAGATGGGGAAGCGCCTATCTGGTGGTTTGGTGGTGGTTTTGATTTAACACCTTATTACCCTGTTTTTGAAGACGTACAACATTGGCACCAAGTTGCGTATGATTTATGTCAGCCGTTCGGTGACGGTGTTTACGATAAATATAAAACCTGGTGTGATGATTATTTCTACTTAAAGCACCGCAGTGAAACTCGCGGAGTAGGTGGTTTATTTTTTGATGACCTAAATGAGCTTGGCTTTGAGCAAAGCTTTGCTTTCATGCAAGCAGTTGGTAATGGGTTCTTAGACGCTTATTTACCTATTATTGAGCGTCGAAAAGAGACACCAACAACAGAGCAACAGCGAGATTTTCAACTTTATCGCCGTGGCCGTTATGTCGAATTTAATTTAGTGTGGGACCGAGGCACCTTATTTGGTTTACAAACCGGCGGGCGTACAGAGTCTATTTTGATGTCGATGCCACCATTAGCACGCTGGGAATATAACTATGCACCTGCGGTGGATAGCCCTGAAGCGAAGCTATATCAATATTATTTACGCCCACAAGCATGGCTTAACACAACAGAAGAAGCGCTTATTGCTCGTCAGTGGCAGCTTTAATCGAGTGCTGAAATAACTCTAAACAACTTTGCGTTGTCATTATCTACGGTGGTGACAACGTTTGTTCTGCTTGGCAGCTCTGCCAAAATGCTAAATAAAATTTCGCTTTTCAAAATAGCCAGCTCATGCTCAGAAGTCTTAATGGGAGCACTGATTTGCGTTAGACACTTTGTGTTATCACACGCATAAAAGTCGAGCTTCACTTCATAAAATTCAGGGTGCTGAATCAATGTGTCAAAGCCTTTTATAATGAGCTGTTCATAATCATCACTTTTAGTTGTTTTATCTGAAGTAAGCAGTGAGTTGGCAATAAACTGAATATCATCGTGGTAAAGCAGGTCGTTTGAGTAGGCCGTTTCAGTGAAGGGATGTGAATCTCGAGAGAATGAAGCATACAAAACGGCAATAAGCCCAGCACACACTAAACCTGCACACACTAAAAGAGTAGGGGGATATTTCATTTAAACGTCCATATCTGTCGCGAAATAGTGTTCTCTACTCTATCAGTTGTGCATAAAATGCGCAATTTAGCTTAATTTAAAACGCCTTACTTGCTCATCTAAAGAGCGTGCTAACGACACTAACTCTTCACTGACTTTTTGATTTTCATGGGCATCAACCAAGGAATGTTCGGCATTATCACTAATCGCGACAACACTTTGGTTTATTTCTTCTGCGGCTAAATTTTGCTGCTCTGTGGCATCGGCAATTTGCACGTTGAGTTGGTTTATTTCACTCATCTGTGCAGAGATATCACGCAGTGCTTTTGCCACTTGTTTTACTTGCACAGCCCGTTCATCGGCTTCTGCACTCGAATTATTCATGGTATTGACCGTTTGTGCCGCCTCGTGTTGTAACTTATCAATAGTGCGGCGAATTTCGTCTGTTGAGTCGTGTGTTCTATTCGCCAACGTTCTTACCTCATCAGCAACAACCGCAAAGCCTCGTCCAGCTTCACCTGCACGTGCCGCTTCAATGGCTGCATTCAAGGCCAGTAAATTGGTTTGCTCGGCAATGCTGCTGATCACTTCAAGAACTTTACCAACATCGAGGGTTTGCGCTTGCAATTGTGATACTTGATCTGCGGCTGCTCTTACATCTGCTGCAAGCTGATTAATACTCAGCTCGGTGTGTTCCGCTACTTCTAAGCTTTGCTGTGCAAGTTGGTTACTGTGTTCTGATTTTTCAGACGCAAAGTGAGTGGTATTTTTCACTTCACTTGATGAGCTTTCAAGTTCATTTATCGCAGCAGCCACTGAGTCTGTGCCTTGTTTTTGCTGCAAGATGGCTTGCTCTGTGGCGTCGGCCGAAGCATAGATGCTCTCGGCAGAGTGGATCAGCACTTTAGATGAATGCGACACTTGCGCAATGTTGTCTTTAAAGGCGCTAATCATGTGGTTAAAGCTGGTGGCCAATGAACTTAACTCGTCATTGTGGTCATCATTAATATTGAGGCTCAAATCTTTATTGGTGGTTGCTAAATGCATGGTATGACTGATGATTTTTAATCGTTTTATAAAAATCTTTCTGAATAACATGGCCAGTAGCATAAAAGCAGCAATAAAAATGGTTGATAACAATAAAGTATTCATCAAGGTGTTTTGTGACACTTCATGCTCAATATCAGCCAGTGAATAACTGATTTTTACCACCCCAAGAACATCACCTTCCTGTGCTTGATGGCACCCTAGACAGTTCGTGCCTTTATAATCACGTGTTGCAAACATGGGTTTTAAGTAGGTCATGGTGCTGTTGTTTTTATCGATATACAGCGCTTCGGTGCCTTTTAATGCATCGCGCTCAGCGTCAGTATTCGCTGCTTGGTTCGCATTTCCGGGGCCGTAGAGCTTATTAACAATAGCGCTGCGGATAATGTGCGCGTCTTCAATGTTTTCATGGCTTCTTAATTTATTACTCAGAATTTCTCTGTTTGCCATTGTGCCTGTTAACATCATGGTATTGATAGAGTCAAAGTAGTTATCGGCTAGTAACTTAATATTACTTTCAACGGTATCTTGCGCGAGGGCTTGTTGCTGCTGAGCACTGCTAAATATGCTGGCAAATAAGACCAGCACACCAGTAATTGCAAGCAATGTATAAATTTTAAATTGGATAGACTTCACTTGACGACGCTTCCACTAAACTAAGGAAAGAGTATTATCTTTATTTAGAAAAAGCGTATATTGATATAGCTCAAGCTTAGCTAATTAATGTTGATTGATCATGTGGCTGGCAAGTTGTGAAAGAGACTGTCTTAACCCTTCACGCAATAAAGGATTATCGATTTCGATATCCAGCGTTTTATTCATACAATACATCCATTGATCACGTAGATCTTGATCAATTGGGAATGGCATGTGACGCTTTCTGAGCATCGGATGGCCGTATTTCTCTACGAAGAGATCGGGGCCGCCTAACCAACCGGAAAGAAATTCAAAAAACACTTGGCGAATTCTATCAAGTGGTTGTGGATGCATATCATATAATGGTTTGGCGTATTCATCACAGGCCATTATGTCGTAGAATCGGTTTGCAATGGCACGAGCACCGGCTTCACCACCAATAATTTCGTAAGGTGTTTTTTCTGGCGTGGGTGTTTCAGGCTCTGCTTTCGATTTAGAAAAAAGTCGTTTAATCATAATATTAATAAAGCTCTACAAGGCAAAGAGGTTGCTTCACTATGGATAAATACGCGGTTTTTGGAAATCCAATAAAACACTCGAAATCACCCGCAATACATAAACAGTTTGCGACCTCATTAGGTGAGCAAATTGATTACAGCGCCATTTTAGCACCAACCGATGCATTTGAAAAAACCGTATCACGCTTTTTCGCTGCGGGTGGCAAAGGTGCTAATGTTACTTTGCCTTTTAAAGAGCAAGCGTATGCAATGGTTGATGAGCTAAGTGAACAAGCGAAAGTCGCCGGTGCGGTAAATACGATTAAACGCCTTGACGATGGTCGTTTATTTGGCGACAACACTGACGGTATAGGTTTAGTGAAAGACTTACTGGCCAATAATGTCACGTTAAAAGCAAAACGGATTTTGTTGATTGGTGCCGGCGGTGCAGCACGTGGCGTAATTCAACCTCTTTTAAATGAGCGTATCGCGACGTTGATCATCGCGAATCGCACTGCCGAAAAAGCACATATGTTAGCTTCTATTTTTGAAGAGCAAGGAGATGTTAAAGGGTGTGCTTTAGATGAAATACCGAATGAACACTATGATATCGTGATTAATTCTACTTCGAGCAGTGTTACAGGTGACTTACCCGGTATTGCTCAAGAGCATGTCGCTCACTGCTCATGTGCCTATGATATGTTTTACGCCAATCACGCCACCGCATTTATAAGCTGGGTTAAAGCCGTTAATCCTAGCTGTATTACACTGGATGGCAGTGGCATGTTGGTTGGACAAGCCGCACAAGCTTATTATATATGGCGTAATAAAATGCCAGAAATACTGCCCGTGGTTGCTGCATTAAAAAGTGGAGAACTCGCATGAACCAAGCGATTCAATTTATAGATAGAGTTGAATACAAGGCACAAGACAAACTGCTTGTGTTTTATGCGCAAGTTAGTGGAATGATGGTCGAGTGTGTTATCGACACGGATAAATATGATTTTGCTGATCAAAGCGGCGCGATCAATTACTTTGAAACACACCGCTTTGACTATGAAGAACTGGCCGAGCAATTAATAGAAGACGAGCAGTACAACTCGGCAGGACAAATAGTATTAACAGAGGTCTTTTAACTCTCTGCTATATATTCATCTTTAAGTTGCACATAATTGTCAGCAGATAATGTTAAAAAGGCCCGCTCTTGCTCAGTGAGAGGGCGAGCCTGTTTGACAGGGCTTCCGACATATAAGTAACCAGACTCTAACCGCTTATTCGGGGGGACTAATGAGCCTCCACCAATAATTACATCGTCTTCAACGATAGCGTTATCCATAACAATGGCACCCATGCCAACAAGAATACGGTTGCCTAGTTGGCAGCCATGTAACATCACTTTATGTCCAACAGTGACATCATCACCAATAATAAGTGGATAACCGTCAGGGTTTGACTTACTTGCTCGGGTAAGATGAAGAACACTGCCATCTTGAATATTAGTACGCTCACCGATGCGTATATAGTTAACATCACCACGTGCTGCAACTAAAGGCCACACACTGCTGTCTTTGCCAAGCGTGATATCACCGACTAAAACGGATGATTCATCAATATAAACACTGTTATCAAATGTAGGAGTGATCCCTTTATAAGAACGGATAGTCATAAATTCACCTTAAATCGTCAAAATGCGCTAGCTCTAGTGTAACAGTGAAGTAAGAAAATTCACTAAAAGGCGCTAAAGTTGATTGTTAAACACTCAGTTTTAGGGCGTTTAGCTCAAAAGCTGAGCGAACAGTGCGTTTTTTTAAATTTTATTGAAAAAGTGCTTGCGTAAAAAATCCATCTCCCTATAATGCGACCCCACTGAGACGGGAGACAGCAACGAAAGACGCTGAGCAACGTAGCAGAGAGTTAAGTAAAACTTCGGTTTTAAATCTTCAAAAGAAAGTTTAAAATTAAGTGTTGACTCTAAAAAATAAGGATGTATTATACGCATCCCTAGCGACGAAGTCGCACTGTTCTTTAACAATATAAAGCAATCATCTGTGTGGGCACTCGTACAGATTGAGTTCTAACAGTCGAGCTACTTAGGTAGTAAGACAAACAAATTTAGAGTCTCAATTTAAACTGAGTGACCAACGGAAATAAGTTTACTTATTTCAGCACAGTCAATTCAATATCGAAAGATGTTAAATAAATTCAGAATTCATTGAGCATGTCCGCTCCCTTATGGGAAGGACAGAAAAAACTTTTAATTGAAGAGTTTGATCATGGCTCAGATTGAACGCTGGCGGCAGGCCTAACACATGCAAGTCGAGCGGTAACAGAGAGTAGCTTGCTACTCTGCTGACGAGCGGCGGACGGGTGAGTAATGCTTGGGAATGTACCTTATGGTGGGGGACAACAGTTGGAAACGACTGCTAATACCGCATAATGTCTTCGGACCAAAGCGGGGGACCTTCGGGCCTCG
>NZ_JAJJZF010000028.1:0-55233 GCF_020966275.1 Pseudoalteromonas sp. MB41
TTGCTGTATCGAATTTGGTTGGCAAATTAAAAGGGAAGTCGTCATATATACTAAGGCGTGAGTATTGGAATCGGATTAAGACGATGCTTTGGGGAAATCACTTTTGGTCGCCTAGTTATTGTGTCGTGTCATGCGGCGGCGCGAGTTTGGATGTAATTAAGCAGTACATTGAAAATCAAAACACACCGCCAAGTGAAAGAGCCGTAAAAACTTCACGCGCTTTAAGTCAGAAAAAAGACTAGTTACCTCTTGCTTGACTCGCCCTTGAAAGGGTGAGATTGCGCAAGCCTAATGTTCAAAACCTCTATAGCAGAGGTTAGACAAGTAGTTGAGCAACAGGATTTACCTGATGTTCATTGGAAACTGACAGCAGAAACTGCTGAATATAGGGAGTCTTTAGCAATAGAAAATGCTCGACAAGAACATAATGTCACCTAATAGCTAAACCTCTGTTATAGAATACCAAACCAGCAAAGTATAGAAGCACAAAAAGCAAATCCAGCGTCATTCTGGCTAAACTAGGATACAAAAGAAAAAAGCATACAAACTTAGGGATGAAGGTGAGTTTGTATGCTTGGGTATTGATAATCAATTAGGAAATTGCTGGCTCAATAATTTATGAAATACACTTTAAATATAGAGGCTGTGCTTATTATTGTCAAACTTCCATACTTAAAAATTTTTCGAAACTTTATGAGCCCCCCTTATTCGACATTAAGGTGGCGCCCATAAGTGATTCACTTCACACTGTTGTTTCAATAACTCCATGTTTTTAATATTAACTTTTTATAGGTGGAGTAAAAAAAACCGAAACAAGTATAAGCTTAATTTAATATTAAAATTAGATAAATCTAGGGGGTATCGCTCAATTACCTAGTAATTTTTTGCTAAAAACAAATTTTCCCAAATGAGTCCCTAAATATGTAAAGCTAACGAACGCAATATGAGCTTATATAAAAGGAGCTACCCTTACAACACTTTCAACACTTTCAACACTTTCAACACTTTCAACAGCCGGAGTATCTAGAGGTCGCGCAGCTTCCAAAAAATTAGCTAAGCTAAAACCATTGTTCTTTCTGATCCAAGGCTGGAATTTAGCTATACTACAGACGATAAAATTGTGTATCAGTTTCTGATAGAGAGTTATTAAAGTTTCTGATAAAACATTGGAATTTGTGTTTTATTACGAAAAGTCGCTGAAATTAAGCAAATCTTTGATGGAATCTAAAAGGCAGCAGAAAACCAAAACCTTTCGAGTTTTAAGCTTCTCGTAATTGTTATTATTGAACAACTTTTATGTTAACCTCAATTAAAAATAATAACTAAATTTTAGTAACGGAATAGTAGTTGATGGAGTAACAGTTTAAATGTTAAGGGTTTTATGCTTTGTTCTTTTTTCTGCCAATTTAACCGCCAATGAAGTAAAAAATGAAATAGATAAGGTTCTTTATGGCTATACCACCTTCTCTGAGTCGAGAGCTATTTTAGAAAAGTTAGAACAAGGAATGCCATATAAAAATGTGCTTGATGATGCGCGAGTAATGGCGTTTAAGTGTTGGTTTTCTGATGTCACTACATCTAATGGGCTACTCCATTACAATGACTTTTTAAATAATGCAAAGTCAATAATTCATAACTCAGGTAGCGAAATATTAAAACAAAACCTCACAGTCTGTGAAGCTTTCCAAGAGTACAACCAAGGCAATTACCAATTAGCCACAATACTTTTAACCCCTATAACTCAAAACTCTGCAAACACGCAAAACCCTGAAGAGCTAAACGGCATTGCTAACGCTAGTACAGTACTCAATCGTATTTACTTAGCCCAAGGAAACTATGAAGATGCATTCCATGCAGCGCAAAAAGCCTATCAGCTATTTGAAAAATCAGGAAATAGCTATGAACAAGCTCTTGCCCTAAAAGAAATAGCAGATATTCATATTGCTCTTTACAACTTTGATCTAGCAATTGAACAACTGCAACGCTCTGCAACCGAATTAGCCAAATTTAATAAACAAGAACATTACAAAGTAATCGATCAGATCGCTTTTGCCCATGAAAAAAGCGGAAATCTCCCTAAAGCTATAGAGTTGTATCAGTCAATCAAAAAAGATGTAAGGTCTTACGAAAGCGATAACGGTTATGCTTATGTATTGATAAAATTAGCTGAGTTGTACACCGAACTAAACCAGCTCAATGCTGCAAAGTCATATTTAACCGCTGTTGATAAACTTAAGATAGATGATAGCTGGATCACAACACTACTAACTATGACACAAGCCCAATGGCACTTAAAAAGCAATAATCTAAACGCAGCTCTCACTTTATTTAACAAGTTACAAACTAAGCAAAACTCATGGCCGGTCAGTTTTAAAGAAAGGTATTTAAGCTTTGCCTCATTAATTGCTGAAGCTACAAATGATTCCTTATTACACATAAATGCTCAACAACAACTAATAATAATAATAAAACAAAAGCAAACAGACATAGCCAATAACGCCCTTATATCAGCACGTCTAAACTTTAACTTTGAACAACAGAAGCGTGAAATAACTCGTCTAGAACAAGCTTCAGCTCTGCAAAAAGAGTTACTAACAGTGGCTGAAGATAAAGCCTTTTGGCAGCGCTTAACACTCATTATTGCCAGCGTATGTTTAATCCTATTTGCCATTTACAGCTTTAAACAAGTCCGCCAAAAAAAGTATTTTGAAGTACTCGCCTTAAAAGACGAACTTACAGGCATAGCAAATCGCAGAGCTATCATTAATTTAAAGCGAAGTGTCATGCAAAAAAACTTACACAATAAGCAAGTAAGTTCACTGATTTCTATTGATATTGACCATTTTAAAGCTGTAAATGATCAATACGGCCATGATATTGGCGATGAGCTTATCATTTCTGTCGTAAATACCATTGTAAGCACAGTTCGCTGTTCAGGTATGGTGGGACGAGTCGGTGGTGAAGAGTTTTTGATTGTGCTTGAAAACCAAACTCTCGAAAATGCAAAAGACATTGCGGGGCGAATTAGGCATTCAATAGCAGAAAAACAACATACTTCTTTGGGTATTAATTCAACCGTAAGCATTGGTGTTATTGAAATAACCCCGCATGAGACTGCTGAACAGGCAGCAAAACGTGTTGATCTGAACTTATACAAAGCCAAGCAAAATGGCAAAAATAGTGTGGTAGTTTAACTTTTGCTTAAGCTAGACATGTGAATATTGATCTAAGCTAATTTAAACAGTCACACGTTCAAGGTGCCCCATAATAAATTGATTTTTACCTGAGCTTTTAGCTTTGTACAAGAGTGTATCTGCTTTTTCATACAACAGCTCAAAATGATTAGCCTCAACACTACCTTTATCAAGGCCTACACTTATAGTAACTTGCGTTAGATTTTCGTTTAAATCTGAAAAATCGAGTGCGCTTACAGAACAAATTAATCTGTGGGAGATCAACTTTAGTTGGTCACTATCTTGTGAAGGGAAAAATATCACAAATTTCTCCCCCACATAACGAGCTACAATATCACTACCACGAACTTGTTCTTTTAATGTTTGTGCTACGCGATGCAAAACCTTATCACCAATATTATGCCCAAAACGATCATTAATAGATTTAAAGTTATTTATATCTGCGATTAATAAAAACCCAGATTTATCATCAAGCTTGTTAACACTTTGATGGAAACCATGACGATTCAATAATTGTGTTAAGGTGTCTAACTCACTTTGTTAATAATGATGTTGATTGGCTCGTTATTTTTTACTAATTGCCATAATGTTAATTCCTGTACAACGGCAAAAACAGCAATGTTAACAAAAAAAATAACATTGAGCCTTGTTTGCTCTATTGCTTGTTTTTGCCAACTTACATCACCTGCAATGCAAAAATGACTGAGCAAGCTTAATATTATTAATAGAGTATATTTTTAGTACGCATTTTTTATTATTATAAATAGCAAAGATCCAAAACAAAATATCGAATGAACTAACAAGCCCTGTACACCGATGCTTAAAAATGAGCCAACCTGCTGTGGCTCTGTTACATCCACTAAAATACCCCAGCTGACTAACATATAGCCAATCCCAAGTACAAGCATGATAGCTGCAATTGTGTAACCTATTAACGAATGAACAATACTTGAAAATAGCAATAACAAGCAAAACGTGATGAACGCAGCAATACTTGTTGCAGGCTCAAACCAAAATGCTGGAGCTTCCAAAAATGAATGATGGGAATTCGCATGCCAGTATTCAGGTAATGCTAAAATCACAAACAAATTAAGCTCGGTCATTGCATTGAGTAGCTGTGAAAAAGTCATACTTGCGACATTATCGGTAAATGCAATAAATGTAATGAAACCATCTGCAAGCCAAATACTTAAGTTAGAAATAGCCAGTAGGAACAACATTGCGAGGGTTTGGAATGACAACACGAGGACAAACTCCTTCCTTGAATAGCGAAACTAGAATAGCGCTAGTTTTTACATTTACGCAATATTTCCATCTACTTACAGATCTTATTGCATAACCCCCCTAATGCGCAATGTCACTAATTGATTCATTTTTATACTATGAAGAAGGAAAGTCGCGTATATAGTGTTTTTTTATTCATAACTGACAATACGTGGAGTAATATCTTGTTCAAAGAGCATTTATGGCTGAATAACACTTATCAGAAAATCAAAAATATCGATATTCCCCTCCGCGCTAAAAGCCTTGTCAGAAAAGACTTTCTATTCCATTCTTCTCAGAAACCATTCCAGTTTTGGAACAGAAAGTACAATTACTCACTATTTTGAAGGCACATTAATACCAGAACTAATTACGCAACAGTCATTAAACCGCCACAGTAAATATAGGTAATCTTCAAGACCTGGGATGGTTCTACCACCTGCCGCTGTAGACCATTTATGTTCAGACTCCCCCAATGGGTGACAGCACTTACCATTGGGGGAGTTTATATCAGCTTCAGCTACGGGATGAAGCATCGAAAGCTTATACTGGGATTTGGGGATCATTGGCCAAAACTCGGGTTTACACATTGCATCCTCTCCGATTGTTTTTCTAGCCAACCCCTTTCGGTGCAAACTCGCAAGTACACGTTGTGTCAAAAGAGAAGTTACACGCGGCCCAGACTCACCATGATAAACATTTCCAGTAAATGGATAGAGACTTCCGTCGCAGCCAGCACAACCATATGTAGATTCTTGAACATCTCCTGCTGTAATTGCGGCACAATCCGCAGTACACCACGCTTTTGCAATTGGATTTGCAAATATAAATGCTTCTGGGGATAGTAAAATTGAGAGCAAATCATTGTTCCAAGTTGGATCAATCTCGCTAAGGTACATCAAATCAAAATCTGTATATTCACCACCACATTTAGGCAAATACAAAATTTCCAACATCGCAAATAATGGGTATGAATAGTAATGGTATTGGTACGTTGCCAAGTCTGCACCACCGGAACTTTTAACATCCACTCCAGTCGACAATGAAAATAGATCATCCTGAAGCCTAACTCCCCCTAATGCGGGTGCACACCATGGAACTCTCACATGTTCGACTAATCTAGACGGCTGCCAAAACCCCAGTTGATAGCCAAACTCCGGGATTCCAAGAGCATCATTACAAGCACAAATCGATTGGTCAGGTGCAGCCCCATTTGGTTTTGGACCTACTCCCATCAATCGTACTGGCAAGAAGCACGACCAACAAACTTCATTTATTATGTTGCTAAATACATTCGCGTTATTGCATGCGTTACCTTGAGCTTTTGTTTGCGTTGAAAATAAAGCAACTAAGAAAATAAGGGAAATCAATGTAAAGCGCATTACAATTGGCCCACTTTTGACTCTAACCAATTAAATGCGATTAGAAAGTAATGCCAAGCGGTATCCCAAATTTGCTTTGCTACAGTGGGGTACTCGTAACTTAAATAGATCCCACCCAAAACGCCTAACCCAACTAAAATTAATTTCATTTTTCACTCCAATCGAATTGACGTACCAGTAAATAGCCATTGCTTTGTGTTTCGATTTTGCTTGGTGTAGCTTCCACTTTAAATTTCTCAATAACTTGTTTAGGCAAAATGAAAACTGGTGCCCCAAACTCATTTCGAAACTTACTAAGCTCATCCCACCCTTTGTCTTTATCCATATGGGTTAGATGAATCTGAAACTGTCCTGATATCGATTTTAATTCTTCCTTAACCCAATCAACCTGTGACTTCACATAGGGATCAATTACAAAAATGGTTAAATGCATAGGGTATTGTTTTAAAGGGTTTGTTATGTCGCCAGCTCGAGCCAATATTTCTCCACGGCCATTTTTGATATCTTGAGTTACGCGAACAGTCGTATCTATTAGCCACTGCTTAGATTCATCTGACGTGGGGAGAGGGTAAGTTTTATATTTCTTCCAGAACCTTTCTTTTGCTAAACGTTGCTTCTCAGCCCAATCAATCTTGCCTGCTACAGCTTTCATTTGCTCTATGATGTCAGGTTCGTCAATATTGAATAATTGACCTAATGGTTCAAACTTGAAATCGCCTTGTTTTTGATCAAACTGCTCTTTTGCATATTGCGCATTCAATGTGCCCTGAGCAATAAGATGCTTATTACCATTTCTTATGACGATAGTTGGTACACCGGTTACATTAAACTCTTTAAATCTTAGTGGGTTTATTCCTACATTTGGTTCTACGTTTGATATAGCACTTAATTTCTGAATAAGCTTCATCGTCGATGATATGTGTGTAGCCCCTTTTTCTAACCCTCTAAATAAAATTGTTAGGTTATGCTCTTTGGCCACTTTGAAGGCATCAATAAGTGCTCTTCTGGGCATTGAGAAACTCACAAAAATAGCGCCATCTGTACCTTCTAATAAATCAATTTTATTTTCTTGTTGTGGAAGTGCTCTCTTCATTGTATCACTGGAAATAACAACAGCCTGATCTGCAATTGACTTGGCTAAAGCTATATCGTTTTCTTGAATTGTTGGCTTATCTATATCTTTTAACCACCCATTTTCTTTGGCTTTCTCGACAGCCTTATTCGCAGCGTCTTGAAAACTAGAAACATCATATTTGTTTTTTTGATTGGCACTTACGGAGACTGAGAACGCACAAAGCAAAAGTATCGACTTAAAAAATTGCATATGCTTTCCCCAAAATATCCTCTTCATTTATTGGCCCCCAAAACCTGCTGTCATAGCTATAAATAGTCTCACCAACCATAAAGAATTCATTTTCATTCAAGGTAATTTGTCGCTCATACTCTTTTGGGTTTAACTGTAAGAAATTAATGGCATGCGTCATTCCAGCAATTTTGGATTCGACTCGATTTACAAGCATTTCATTTGGCGAGAACTTGATTTCATCGCCAGGAACACCAGCTGCAATTTTTATGAAGTTCAACCCTTTATCAAAATTTTTATCTTCCTTGTTAAATTTGAATGCAACTAAATCTCCCCTTTTAATATCCTTATCACGATTGTCGACTATGAACATGTGAGCATACAAACATTGCTCTTGAAATGTAGGAAAAGAAAATGTGAAGCGAGCAAAAAATAATTCCGCTAACCAATATAAGCCAAGTAGTGTAAGGCATACTATGACTGTGCTTTTCAACTTTATGCTATTCATAGCTAATTGTTTTTGTGAGAACGTAAATAAATTCTACAGTGAGATTTTTGAGTAATTCTGAGATTTTCTTTCGTATTGAATTTTTTTTGGCGATTAAGAAAGTATTTGTGGTACATTAACGACATACTAAAGTCTCCTCCAAAGAACTCTAGTATAAAAAAAGGTAGCCTTTGGTTGAGGCTACCTTTTTTGTAACTTATACATTTTCTGTCTTAAATGTGCTTATTTAATTAAAGTTTTTAATATCTCATCAATTTCAGAGAATTGAACAATACCATCAAGTATAGGGTTCCTAGATCGTGGAAACTAATTCTAAATTTCTGTGTCCCAAAGTCGAAAGATCTATATGGTCAAGTCAAATCTCTTTCGCTAGTTACTCTATACCCGCAGAGTAGTTTTTGAGGTAACCAGCGATATCTCTCACCGCATTACCTTGAAGTTCAGCCTTTGCTTTAGCACCTTACTTTATGCGTATTTCAATCATTTGTTAGTTGTAACTGCTTCTACAGCCATTGTTAATTGATTATCAGCAAACGCAGGCTTAAAACGGAAACCTATGCGATACAAGCAAGTCATTAGCTTATCAATGCTGAACTTTTCAATTCGCCCATTAACTAAATCGCTCACGCGAGGTTGCGTTAGCCCTAATTGAGCTGCAGCGTCGGCCTGTGACCAATTTTTGGCATTGATAATGTCACGAATGACAATCATCAGATCTGATCGTGTCTGTAATTCAGAGGCTTCTGCTTTATCTTCGGTGATTGCATCAAAGATATTTGAGTATTCAAGAGTCATCTTAAAAACCTTATTGATTAACTTATAAGCACTATATATCAGCAATGATATATATACAAGTGTTGATATATTTTTCATTTAATTTCTTTTTGCATTAGCTTGTACCGCTTCTTTGCAGTGTCCATAGCCTGTTTATCGACTTCGTTAGTCGTCTTGGTAAACGAATGCAAGATGAACACTGTATCTGCAAACTTAGCAACGTAAATCGTTCGATATGCTGGCCTGCCGTTCTCTATTAGCTCAACTGCACCAATGCCTACACTTTCCTTTAAGTGCTTAAACTTGCTAAATGGCTCTTTGTTTTGACAAATAGCGTTTAAATCATTTGCAAAGCGCTTTTGAATTTTATCGGGCAACGCTAGAAACTCTTTTTTTGATTGATTGTTTATAAACTTAAATTTTTTCAACTTCCTAATGCCCTGTCATTTTTATTCTTGAGTATACGCTATTAATGGCGTCTGATAATTGCAGTAGATTACCGCTGTATTTATCTGTCACAACTTGTCTCGATGCATGACCAAACAGATCCTCCACAACACCATGATCAATATTTTTGGCCAAATGGATTACTAACGAGCCGCTCAATAATTTTCAACCTTTCAGCAACATTTGAGCCCAATTAAAAGTTGTTCATTTTTTATGAATATGGCAGTAAAAATAGCTGCCATATTCACATATCATTTAATGAATTGTCTGAGTGATATCTATGAATTCAAAACTATCGTCATAACATCTACCTACAACATAATTTGTGCCTTTTAGCTTATCCTTGCTGAATTGGATAATATTATGAGAATGCGTTAGTAACTCACCATTTAACTGCCATGTAGTCGCAGCAATTCGACCATCCGAGTCATTACAGTTGAGATGTAATTCAAACACTTGATCTGTTTCATGCATATTAATACTTCCGGTTGGTTTCTGATTTGGTATCACGTTCACTTCAAATGACTGCGAACCAGTCTGACCAAACTCAGTTTCAACATCGACGCGGATAGAATGATTGCCAACTGATAAATCTCCAATACTTTCTCTATAACGCTTGCTTTCCATGACAAGCTCGCCATCCAAGTACCATTTATACACTGCAACTCTATCATCTGGATGTGAAAGCCATACACGAGATCTAAGTGATACATCTAGTGGATATCTCAGGTATTCATTACTGAATGTACGCACAATCTCAATTTCTAATGGTGTTGGAGGTAAAACTTCTACAATTTGGCTTACTTCTTTACTTTGTCCCCTGCTGTTTGTAACCCTAAACATGAGATTTTTCATTCCTTCTTGGGAAAACTGCAGAGTAAACTTGCCGTCATCTTGATTTAACACTTTAACTCCGGGTGTTTTTAGTAGCTCATATGCATACTCGACGCCAGGAGCAAAATGACGCTCTAAGCCTACCCATGCAATATGTTTAGAAGGCATATAATTTACTGTAGCTGGCATGTTTAGTTCAATTTCAGGAAACTCGTATGTCCAGCTTTTCACACGAACTCTAGTCTCGTTGATTGTCTCTTGCTTTGACCCCTCTACCCAAGCTTGGAAGGTCAGAATAAAGTTTCTTCCTTCAAGAAGATTTTCACTAAATGTCAGGTCAAATTCACTATCATTTATTACTTTCCCATCCGGTAACACCCATTGGTTTTGAGTCCTACCATTAATAGACTCAGTTCTTGTGAAAGAGCTTCCTTTAATGTGGTGTGTAGAGCCGACTTCGACTAGATCAGGGACATCTAAATCAAAATAGAATCGTGGCGCTCTTAAGAAGTAGTATCGCGCCCTAGCTTCGACAAAAGCTTCATCACCCAAACTACTGTCACTTGCTATCCCGTTATATTTCATTCGGGCATTGATATCTCTTCCTGTAAAGTCATCTTTATAGAATGAGATTTCTGCTGGACCTGAGAACCAAGACTTACGATTATCAGTTGACCACTCGATAACACCATCCCCATTTTGAACGAGGTTATCTCCGTCATACAAAACGAACTTTGCAGCTTCATTAAATAGAACTTCATTAGTTTGTTGAATTAATAGTTCAGGTTTTTCATAACCAACAACTTTTAGAGTACCGCTAGTTGACCATTCGCCTGTAAACTTATTTTCAACTTTAACTCTCAAGTATTCAATTTCTTCGTTTTCATATCGCTTACGCCAACGTAAAGTATCTTTATGTTCTGTAGACTCCCTCCAATCTGAACCGTTACTTGAAACTTCCCACACAACTTTGCCAAGTGATCCAACATCTGCTCGGTCTTCAGGTGAGTAAATTGCTGAAGCTCTCAATGGTATCCGGCCCTTAATTAAGCCATCCTTTAGCTCCCCTTCAATTTTAGTGCCTTTGTACACAATAAAGTATGCACGAGCAGACTGAATATAGTACTCATAATCAGGTATAGGTGTTTTTGCTTTTGCTACTGCAACATAAATTCCACTTTCTTCGCCAATAACTTCCATTGGCATTTTTATGAAGGCTTCTCCTTTCGCATCTATTGTGACAGTTTCTGTTAATGGTTCAGGTATATTTCTTCTGTCATACTTACCTATGTAAACTTCCCATTCACCCATTGAGCTTTTGTCATAAACCCATCCATCGATTCGATTGTAATTCCCAAGGTTGATTTTAGCCGTTACTTCATCGGTAGATAGGATCTGATCATCTTGAAAATCTAGATTAACGCCAAGTGTGCTATCAGGAACGACTAAAGCATAAATGCTTTGGGATGCATTTATTTCTGGCATTCTATGGTACTTAACGTTGTAATCGATAGGGAATACTTCCCATAGATTGCGTTCAACTTCAAAAGGCATATCGAACCTACCAGATGTTCTAAATATTTCACCTGTTCTTGTAGAAGGGTTTTTCGGAAATGTTTGGCTAACCCCTTTGGTGTCGAATGTCATATCTAATGAACCAGGGCTCGATACAGTACCCATTCTGACAATTTCACCACCCGAGTATTCAACTGGATAAAAACCGTTTATAAGTTCTCGCCTTGAGCTAGCTTCAACTGAAATCCCTGTTGGTTCCTGAGAAGAAATCAGTGTCTTTTCATTAGGTATGATCAGCGTTTCACCAAACTCATTAATTATTTCGATATCGCTTTCAATTTCTACAAGCGCTTTGTCTAAATAACCAACAGCCGATGGTGTTCTACCTCGCAATGATATTTCAAAGCCTTCTGGTAAATTAACCCAATTGAATATGCAACTTTTAACACCTTTGCGCGCATATTTAACCGCGAGGTCTCTTTCACTATAGAACCGGCACTCTTCGCCGCTCACTTGTTCAGAATCTAAATAAACCAATTCAATTAGTCTGAACGGTAGATAGTCGTTTTCACGATGCTTTATATCAAACGACATAGGAGCAAAGACAACATTTAGATCATAATTAAATTTATCACCTGAAGAGTTTTTAACTACAACACTAATTTCTGCATTATCTTTTGGTGATAACTGCTGAGTTAAGCCATTAATAGTGACAATACCGTCACCAACAGAATTTAAACTTAATGGCACGCCGTTTGATTGTACACTCTCAATAGTGACACCATTTACGTAGCCATTAAACCCTGCTACTAACAGTTCACTATCAAAGTAGAACTCATCATCTTCCTCCATACTTTGGCTGTTTCTGAAAATAGAAATTGATGGCTGCTTACGAGATAAGAATGCAGCGTTTTTAAATTCTTTTTTATCTGATTTTGAATATAAGTACTTTGAAGTAACCGTAATATCGTAGTGTCCATCTGGTACACTCTGCACATCAGCTGTATAAATAAACTTGTTATTAATAACTTCAGGCCCGGTTAGATTTTTTACTATTACAGTTTCACCTTCAGTAATATTATCGTTTTTAAAAAGAGTAGTCCCGTCAAATTCAAGTTCCTTAAGGACTTCGTGCGAACCACTAACTTTAAACTCAAGTTCAATCGATTTAGGAAGCCACCATGTACCTGATATAGCTGGAGACGGTTTATCAAATACAACTCTCGCTGTTTCGTTCTCAACATCTATAGAAGCGCCTAACAAGCCAAAGCTCAATGGCAAACCACTAGCCCTTGCATTAACTTTTACTTGCTCTACCCGAGAGTATGCATATTCCCAACTAACAACGGCCTGTGAGTTTATTTCTTTATCAGTAAAGTACTTATTAATTGAATTTACCTTAAACTGGTGAGAAACAATGCCATCCTCATAGCCAATGTAATTTTTATTTCCAAGGAAATATGGAGTGATATTTATTGTGCAGGATGTACTTCCAGCATTTATTAAACAATTCCCCAAATTATCGACAATCACCTGTTGTGAATAATTAACTGGCTTTGTAGTGATTGAAATGGCTTTAACCTGAGCGTTTGGATCGTGATTGACGTCGCTATTATTGTCGATCCATTTATTCCCTACATAAATAGAATATTTTGTTAATTCAGGCGCAATTGGGGCCTCGACGTTAAAAGATGTAGTTCCAGATTTGATTAGTGTTTTCTCTTTCTCCGCGCCAAAATAGGCAAACACTTTATACCCAACAGGCACAACTCCGCTCATTCTCAATCGACCTTTCAGAGAAAAGTTATCTCTATCAAGCTCATCCATACCAACCCATTCAAAATAACACTTTCCAGATACATTATTGTTGGTACCAATTGCAACCGCTTCATTGGTCACAATGTCACAGAAACCTGAAAACTTAGTTTGGACTGCTTCAAAACTAGACTCTTTTACGTGAGATACTAATCGACCACCTAAATTGTTAATCTTAAACTCGATTTCATCTTGAACTTTATTTAGTGTGATTGTTCTGGAATATAAATGTCCCAGAGTATCCTTGACCGTAACTTTTATTGTATTTAAGCCATTTTTGAAAATAACAGTGTCAGGTATTGTGGCCACACCAATTTTTGGCTTGTTAAAAGCAACGTTAGAAGAATTAACTTGAATCGATACCAGGTCAACGTCATCTGTAAATGAATTGAAAGTTGAAATTACCAGCTCTTGATTGTATGCAAAGTTACTGCTGTTATTTTGCTTAACACCTGATTTGAAAATATCAATTTTGGGGGCAGTTTTGTTAATTCTTAACCCATTAAAATTTTGGTTAGAAGGGATGCCACTTGAATTTGTGAAAGCCACAGAAGCACCATAATAACCATCTTCAATTTGCGTCATATCGAACGTGTAAACATATGCACCATTTACACTTTCTCTCTTAGTGCTCGTAATAGTCTTATTTGCAGTAACTAGTGAGCCATCTTTTGTATATAGAACATTCCCGCTATAGGTGATGCCACTTGAAATTGTTGGCTGACTATTTCGGCTGAATTTTACATTTAACTCAGATGGGGCCCACCAATCGCCAACAATCTCGCTTGAAGGCTTATTTAAAACGAGTTTAGCTGTGTTATTCGAAACTTGAATTGATTTGCTATTAACGTTTATTGTCTTTGTAGTCGCATAACTAGCAGGCATTGAATTAACCTCAAAAAGGTCAATTTTTGTTGGTTGGTAATTCCAAGGAACAGTTAAAGCGTGTTTGGTGTTACTAACTCCCCAATAACTATTACTCGAATCAACTGACACTTGATAGCTTAAAGAGCCCACTTTATTTGAAATAGCATCACCAAGCTTTATTTCTGAAAATGAAATATCGCATGAAGTAGCGCCACTTACTACTGTACAGCTACCAAGCGATGGTATAGATACCTTCTGACTGTAATCCCTTGCTTCAACATTAACTCTAACTGCAGAAAACTTGTTTGCGGGGTTGTAATTGGTATGGCTACCTACGCTTTTCCATGAGTTTCCAAGCTTAACTGAGTATCTTTGGACAGTGGGCTTAACTGGAGCTGCAAAATTGAAAATAAAGTTTTTTGTATCAACTAACTTTTTAGCTTTTGCTGACCCTGAATAATAATAAATTGAGTAGCCAATACTATTCGGACCTGAATTGGAAGCAACGCCTTCAACTTTAAATCCATCAATTGAATAACCGGCTGTGTTATTCCATTCAAATAAACAATATCCAGCGCTTAAGGTTCCCCCTTGTAATGCTAAATTGTTATCTGTAGTGACAGTACAGTAATCGTCTATAACAGTTTGGCGAGCCTCAAGCTTGAAGTTTCTTACGTTTGAAATAAGTGTGCCTGATTTGTTCTCGATGACAAATTCTGGTTTGTAGACATTCATCGTTCCTTTGATAGTTGTGATAGCAATAGCGCTAAATGAAAACATCAAAGTAGTTAAAGCCGCTGCCTTTAAATAACTCATTATTAGACCTTGTTGGAATTACTCAGAGTTAACTTACCAACTTAGCCAATCAATAAAGCCTGAAAAAAAATTGAAATAGAAGAAAAATTCGTTTTATTAATTTTGGAAGGGAATGATTAAAGAAATTTCCAACCAACCCTAGTCAAACTGCACTATCACATTTAACTTTGTCATTAAAAGCAACAAAGAAAATAGCATACATCGATATGCATAAAGTTGTTTCTGAATAGATTGCAACAGTCTTCCATATGGGAAATTTTGCCATGACTGGATACAAGCTTAACCAAAACACAGTGTAAATTGATAAAGTAAACATAGCTGGTTTAATGATCTTCTGTGGAAGAAGATGTTTAAACTTAACTAAGAAGATTACCAAGAAAATGTAAAATGAAGCATTAAACATTGCCAGTAGCCCTCTGAAGTTCCAAGTGGAAATCCCGAGCCACCAGCCAATTAACAACCAAGAGTAAATTATAGAAAAACACAAAAAGTTATTTTGAAACTAACTTTCAATTTAAGTAAGTAGAAAAGCCCGAACAGCATAAAAAACTTTTCTAGAAAGTTAAGAGATGTGAAGTACAAAAGTGTGTTCCATACATCTCCACTATTGTATAAAAAGAATAACCCTACCTTAGTCGCGCATGAAATAGCTATTGCAAAAAAGAAGCAAATAGCCGAAAGGTTTTTATTGAATATGATTGATTTATAAAACTGAACACTAAAGGCTAGCAAAACTGGTGCGCTTATCACGTAAGCTAATTGATTAACCATTCATACGCCTTTCTGACTAGTTTATAAATGGTAAGTGTAGTTGATAAATTAGGTACTGTACTTTTATAGCATATGTATTTTTAGTTTGAATAAATAAAACTCATCTTAATAAAAACATTATACTCTATATATCAGTTGGTTACGAAAAGGTAATGACCTACTCTATGACAATATTAATTTTTTGTCTTAATCAACAAAGTCAAAACTTGTGAAACTAATTGGGAGAAATAATCTTCGCTATACTCTAACACTTTTTCTAACTCGGCTTTGTTTTTAGAAGGCTCTAAACCGATAACAAAGTTTTCAAACTCTTGGCGGTTATCTAGTATCGAAATCACATTGTCGATTGTTAAATTAGGCTTTGAACCCTCTAGCAAAGCAATAAGCTTAAGTGAAAATTTACTAAATGGGCTTTCATCACAATATTGCTTAATTTTTTCTGCAATCATACCTACCTCAATATTTAAAAAACCAAATTACTTATAAAGCACTAGACGGCGCTAGTAATGAAATCTCTTTGTTAAACGATTGAAATCGCTCGTTACACAAAGCCAGTACAAGCTTATTTTTATTCTTTTTTGTTAACGATCTATTTTTTAGATTCGCGATGAATTTCACTCAAAATGGCAAAAACTAAAATCACAAAGCACCAAACAGGTAGCCAAATAAAGGTGGCTAGATTGCTTTGGAAAGTTGTAATGTTTTCTACACTCCAATAGCTATTGCAATATATGGCCATTAAAATAATGTACGTTAGGATGCTGATAGCGAGTACGATGTACCAGGTTATAGTATTGAGCTCGCTTCTAGCGCTTATTAATATTATTGACGAGCTTGTTAACACGAAGATGTTTGAATACACAATCACTAAAAATATATTAAGGAATTCGATGTCGAGTGTGAAAAAAGCATCGATGCTGCCTAAGTTCTCAACAATGAGCGAATGAACGTACAAAATGAAAACTAAGAACGCTGTCAAGACTGCTGCTGTAACAAGACTGGTCGTTATATATTTACATCGCTTTAATTCTTCTGATTTCACATTACTCATACAATCACCTTACTGATTTTATATTGTCTTGATAAAACCGACTTAACCTCAATCTAATTGATAAGAACGCAGGTTTTCTGCTTCACTATTAGATTTTGTTACCTTTGAATTCGTGGCTCGTAATTCTGTTGGCGCATTTTTAATAGCAAGCGATGCACACATTTTCACTTGCTCTAAACCATATTCGCTTTTTTGTGTTAATCCCGATTCAATTAGAGCTTGCTCACCTTGGATGCTTACTTTTATTTCAGGGCAATCAACATATCTCAGGCTTGGGCCGCATGACCACTTTGCATAGTCATCTGATCTGCTGCTATTACTTGATGTAATAGAATAACTAAACTCATGAGCAGTATAGCTTTTACAATCAAGATCAAAAAAACCTGCCCTTTTTAATTTCACTGAACCAATTTCACTAAGCTTCTCTTTCTCAACCGGGGTTAAGCTCATTTCAATATCCGGTATAGAGCCTCGGTAGTTAGACACCCACACTAAAATACCCGCAACTAAAAGCGTAACTAATAGTAAAGTGAGTAATGTGATCAGCTTACGTTCTGAATTGAATTCCACAACAAACTCCAGATTTGAAATTTTTAGACAACTTAATTAGCTTCTACAGTTATTTCTGTATCCAACCTATGAATACCAGCAAAGTAAATTTGTCCTCTGCTAACCGTTTAAAGATAAGATCTAGATTTGTTAGTAATATATCAGTATATATTTATCGTGCTCCGCGAGTTTTATTTACTATTTTTAGTTTTTTTTTGCGATTCCGTGAGATATTTATGCTTCACAAAGAGAGCAAAACAATGAAATTGAATGTTAAGAGTTAATTTGTATTTTCTAGTGTCGATAGAATTTCTTCCACATCAGAAACTTCAACTTTTTCATCAATTAATATGGATTTAGTAGACCCGCTTTGAGATAAGTCGCTTGCTTTTACAATATCGCCAAATCCTCTTAAGATCATATCTTGTTCGGCCAATTCATAACCATCGTCGAACTTAGTTAAGAGAAGTAAGCGTTGTAATGATTTTTCACCAATCTCAGTTGGGCAATATAAATCTAGCTGTCCTTTTCCACCATGACGTACTAAACGTCCCCGTATTTGATGGCACGTTATTGTTCCGAACCTTTCAGCATGATAGATGATCGTTTTTGTTAACCGAGGGATAGTCAAGCCAATTTCAACCATTGTTGTAGAGATTAGTATGCTAGCCTTGCCCGACTTAATATCTGCAATTGATTTTCTGTTGTGGTCTGGACTGCAACCAGAATGAATATACCTAACTTTGTTTCGGGCAAACTTGTTCCACTTCGTGAATACCTCTTCTACAGATGCGAAATTCTCAGAATTATCCTTTGTGGGACATACAACGAGTACTTTGTTACCAAGCTCAACTTGATTAAGGCATTCTTTCATTAGTGCATGGCTTTCACTTTTAAGTCTTAACTTAGTGGTTATCTCTTTCTTAGCATGACATTTGGTAAGTCTGAATATGTGCTTTGAATTACCATACGAAATCAAAGCCTGGGTTCTAGGTATTGGAGTAGCTGTTGCTTCCAAAAAGTGTGTATTTTCAGAAAGTAGTAATTCTCTTTGCTCAAGTCCAAACCGATGCTGTTCATCAACCACAACTAAATCCAGTACACCAACCCTTCGATGTAACAGAGCGCTTGTACCGATTAGAAAATTCGTTTCCTCTAAGTTTGTTTGTTCTGTTTCTAATGTAACTAAGGCTGGCTTTAACGAACCAAAATATGAATTTAGCTCTTCATGAATTTGCTCTGCAAGGGTTTGGCTAGGTAACATAATCGCTGCTCGCCCACCAGCGGAGACCACTGAAGCAGCGCAAATTCCGTAGACAACTGTTTTTCCAGTTCCTACATCACCAATTAGAGCCCCATCTACTTTGGTACCTTCCTTAAATTTATTGGTTATTGATTCAACAATTTGTGTTTGTTCTGTAGTTAATTCAAAAGGAATTTTTTCCTTTAGCACGTTGATAGGTAGACCGTGTAAAGAATTTACAAGTTTATTTGGCTCTCTTGGATTTAAGGCATTCATTTCACGGATACAATATAAGGCGGCAATTCTTTTTATGACACCCCTAGCTTCTTCCCATAACTCTACCGAACTAGGATTGTGCAATTCGGTTAGAACATCTTTTAAAGTCATTTTCTTAGTCTTTAAAACTTGTCTAATGTTTGGTACCCATTTTATAACCTCCCTTAGATGTTTTTCTGCTTGATTAAGTGTGCAGGGTAACTGTTTTCTAATAACCTCTCTTACCTGCTCTTTAGACAGGTAACCGCGCTTAGATTTGTAAATTGGTACGTATTTCCCAATGTCAGCACTGGATATCAATTTTGCTGCGCGTAAGTTTAGGTAAGCCCCATTAGCAAATGAAACTCCTTTAAAGTAGTAGGTTGAACCAACTTCAGCCAGACTTTCTTCAATAAGCTTTGTATCACCGAAAAGCTTTATTGAAAGTAAGTAACCTAAATCGTCAAACAGCTCAATTGTTAAAACCCCTTTCCCTCTAACCCAATTGAAAGATGGTGCTGATACTAATTTTCCAGCTATTACTATTTTATGGCCGCTTAATTGATATGCCTTAGAAAATTCAGTGACAATGTTTGTGTAATCTTCAATTTCAACTGGGCAAATTAATGGCACCTGCCAAGCATGTTTAATACCAAAGCACTCTAATGATTTAAGCTCCATCATTTTCCCCGTCGTTGAATCGTTCCTTTATATTCCCTCATATTGAAAAATGTGCAACTTGGAGGTTTTTAACTCTAAAAATGCGCGATATCTATGTTTTGAAATAATGAAGTAAATTAATTACTGGATTTGTTTATGAATAATCATCCTCAATATCAACCACAATATCAGCCTCAAAAAAGTGCGAATGAGTATTTTGATTCTAGTCAGATGCATAACACTGGTGCTGAATGTCCAAACCAATACGTGAATGAAAACTATACTCCTAGTCATATGCATAACAATAATGCTCAGTCTCCAGTGAAACAGAGTCAAGAGGGTCAAACACAAAGCAGTGATTTCAACCCTGATTATGCTCCCGGTGGTAGGTATTACTCAATTAAAGTTCATGCAAGTAAAGCTGCTGTCGAATTCAAAGCAGATATAACAAGGAAAGGGGTTATTACTATTCGAATTGAGGCCGCTTCTGGAGCAAATAAAAGTTATGACTGGAAAAACAAAATTTCCATTCAGCTTACTCAGCTAGGTTTGATTGAATTTCTATGCGCATTTTTATTCATTAAGGAAAGTATTGAGTTAAAGCATTACGGAGCTAAGAATGACAAATCATTAAAGGTTCAATACCAAGAAGGGAAATTGTTTGTGCAAGTATCACAAAAAGGTAAAAAGCTTTGTGGAGTACCTATTCCTATAAATGAAGCAGTACGTATAGGTCAATTTGCACTGGACTCTTATTTGAAAAACTTCGACAACATTAGTGCTGAATTTGCTGTGCAGAATTTTAACCGAGCAGCTAGTTTGGGTCTATAAGCGCTTGAGCATGGATGTTGAAGATGTATTCACAAAGTTATATTAACAAAGCCTCTCATCACAAAGGACCTACTCAAACAGGTCCTTTTGTTGTGCTTTGATGATAAAACGCAATCTATGTACAGTACGTTTACCTAGACTAAAAAATAAATTGATATAGGAAACCTGCGCTAATAGCCATTGATAAAATAACAATTAGAAATGCAAAGATCATAGTGTTTTTGAATATTGATTTTAGCAAGATAACTTCTGTTAAGCTTGCACCAGCACTACCTATGATTAATGCCATGACGGCGCCAAGCCCCATCCCTTTAGCTGCTAAAGCTGCACTTAGAGGAATGACAGCTTCAGCTCTTATATATAACGGAACACCAATTACTGCAGCAAATGGGATAGCAAAAGGGTTTTCCTCACTAGCTACCTTTGCAACAAGCTCTGTTGGCATAAAACCATATATAAGTGACCCTATTGCAATGCCGCCAATAAGATAAGGTAATACTTTTTTAAAATCACTCCAAGTGCTTTTCCAGATTCTTACCCATTTGCTCTCTGACTTTGTTTCCCCTCCACAAGCCGAGCCGCATCCAGTTTTTTCAGGTTCAATATAAGCTTCTGGTTTAACGTATTTTTCAAAACCAAGTTTTTCTAGTGTTACACCAGCAATAATTGATACTCCCATCGCTATTGCGAAATAAAATAGCGTGACTTGAATCCCAAAAGTAACAGCGAATAAACCTATAATAATTGGATTAAGTAGAGGGCTTGCGAACAAGAAAACCATCATTGTTCCAAATCCAGCTTTTGCACGAAGAAGCCCTTTCAAGAAAGGTATTGTAGAGCAAGAGCAAAATGGAGTTATTGCACCAAGAAAACTTGCGACAAAGTACCCTTTTCCGTTTTTACTGCCCAATATACTCTGTATTTTTGCTGGA
This sequence comes from Pseudoalteromonas sp. MB41, assembly GCF_020966275.1. Taxonomy (NCBI): domain Bacteria; kingdom Pseudomonadati; phylum Pseudomonadota; class Gammaproteobacteria; order Alteromonadales; family Pseudoalteromonadaceae; genus Pseudoalteromonas; species Pseudoalteromonas sp. MB41. The sequence continues at coordinate 21,011 of NZ_JAJJZF010000028.1, forward strand.
GGAATGTACTCCTGTAGAAGACCAACAAAATAACTAATCGCCAAAAAAAGCAAAGTTAACTCAACGGCTAAAAAACCAAACATATTTAAAGTATCAAAAACCATTTTTTCAGTAATATTCATAACAAACCCATATTTCTAGAAGTATCGAAACATTAAATCTAAACAATATACATGTCAACAAATTTCTAGTAATATCGAAATATCGAATTAAGGAGGCAAGTTAATAATGGGAACTGAAGAGATAGCTAAAGCTTTTAAAGAGTTGGGCCATGCTACCAGATTACTTGTATTTAAGAGGCTTGTAAAAGCAGGTGAAAAGGGCGTTAGTGTAGGCACACTCAAAGACGAGTTAGATATTCCAAATTCAACATTATCGCACCATATTGCTAGCCTTGTTTCAGCAGGGTTAATAAAGCAAAAAAGAGAAGGAAGAGTCTTATATTGTTCGGTTGTATACACTAAGTTGATCTCAGTAATTTCATTCTTACAAGATGAGTGCTGCATCGATGAAAAATAAGAGAAATTCTTGAATCAGTTATTATGTTATAGAAATTTTTTAGCAACTAACTATAGGGACTGATGTCAGGTATTAACTATTATCAGCTATCAGCCATTCCTTACCAAATTTGGTTTATCTCTATAAATCAAATTTGGCAGTTTGGGCTAAAGTCTAATCAAATAGGCTAATCTACCTTATTGCTCGATCAACAGTGTTTCAACAACTTCTTCTGTCGTATTACTTTTGATTTTTATTTTTTTAGCGTGTTTATTAAGTGACACGATTTCATCACAGAACCCTTCTGTTGGGTATAGAGTGTACTTGTAGTCTATAACTTTATCTTCATCGTCCTTTACAGCAGCGATATCATACTTCTCTAAAATGCCAGCATTAATAAGATCTTTCATAGTTGAAGTCATATTTCTGCGAATAGCAATTAAACGATTTTCAGTAATGTCTTCTGACTCAATAGAGCCAAACTTAATCATTATTCTTACAAGCATGAAGTGATACGTCTTTTCAGGGCTGGCGTATCTAAATAGTGTATAAAGTCTGGTTGTAAGCCAGCTAGATAAGGTTCTCTTAAATTGTTGCGCCTGGTTAAAGTAATATCCTTTATAAGATACAGTTTCAATTTGCTGAGCCATGTACTCATTAAGAAATACAATGCATCTCTGAGTGCTTGGCCCTTTTTTACCAGAAAAATGAATTGACCCCAGATAAGGCATTTTTGCTTCATTTGTTTCTACTTCACCATTTGAGCTGGTGCTGTAGTTAAAAGACAGTTGACTCCCTGACAGGATTAGTAGCGCTTCCTTTAAATCTGGATAAGATAATGATTGATTAACTGACTTAAGCTCTGCATTTAGTTCATTCATTTTAAAATGAATTGCGTAACGAGTGCCGCTTGCGTTATTAATCTTAGAAATATTGCCTTTAGTTGCAAGTGATATAAGCGCCCTTTCTACCTTTTCTTCGCGGTCAGATGGCCAAGCAACATAGTCAGTTTCTTTACCTTTGATTACAGCTGGTGAAATTTGTAATTCACCGGTGTATTCAACACCATCCAACTTATCAGAAATAGAACGAGAATTAACGAGCCTTTCTGGTGCTTGTCTAATTGGGTATATGGTAGTTTTAACTCTTACAAAACGAGACCATAAATCGTATAAAGGAAAGGTATTTGATAACGAATTTGATTTCAAACCTTCAAAATGCACATCAGTAAAGAGTTTGAGCTGCTCAACCTCAGCGGCTTCCTGAACTACTAGCCCTTTAGTGCTGATAGTCTCTGGCAAATTATTTATTGTAAGTTTGTTTTTGCTCATACCGAAATTCCCGCATACTTGAATTTCAAATATATCAAATCGCTATATAAATAACACAGTAAAATGCACCATTATTAAAAATCTCTTTATAATCATTAAGATAATAGAGTGTAACTGTGATCTGACTACCTATTAAACCTATTAAAAATAACGTGTAATTGCGATCTGGTAGTTTGAGTAACAGTATGAATAACGTGTAACTGCGATCTGAGTTCAAAACCTATCTATTTGATTAACGTGTAATTGCGATCTGGGATGAAATTTGAGGCCATAAAATAACGTGTAAATGCGATCTGAGATGAAATTTGAGGTCAAAAAATAACGTGTAATTACGATCTGGGATGAAAATTGAGGCCGAAAAATAACGTGTAAATGCGATCTGGGATGAAACTTGGGGTCATAAAATAACGTGCAAATGCGATCTGGGATGAAATTTGATGTCATAAAATAACGTGTAAATGTGATCTGACACAAAAATTTAGCTCATAAAATAAAGTGTAAATGCGATCTGAGAAGCTACATAACTACTGAATAACGTGTAATTAGGGTCTGAAATTTATTTTCAGTTTATTATTTCATCAACTTACTTCTGTGTGCCCGATGTGAACTTAAAACTATTGATCAAAAATAAATCAGAAAAATTTGCTCTAAAAAGGACAGAGAAATTACAAAATAAAGTGTAAAACCGATCTGAAAAATAAAACGCATATATTTCATCGACTTACAGAATTGTACCACACGCAAACAAAGGTAACGGGCGAAAAAAAACTTTTTTCAAATGAAAATTCACTAAACTTCTGTAGTATGGATTCAGCAGGGCTGTGAATAACCCCTTAAAAAAAGGTGTAATTGCGATCTGAGAAGCGTGCAATTGCGATCTGGTACAGTAATTTGGCCTATTTTCAATCATTTCGAATAAAAATCAAACTGTGGTTGTGAATAAAATAAAGTGTAAATGCGATCTTGAGCAATGTCGTTGTGGATATTTTACAGACAACCCTTTATAACCTGTTGATAATAATATCAATATGAGTACCAATAACGTGTAGCTGCGATCTAAGTAAGGTGTAATTGCGATCTAAATAACGTGTAATTGCGATCTCGTTTATTTTTTATTAGCTATAAAAATCAATAAGTTAATAACACAATCCACAGCGCTAACCTAAAGATCTAACCTATATATTTAACCATCATTATCCTTAATATTTATTCTTAGCTCTCAACAAATCAAATTAAAAATGATATTTGGTATTTAAAAAGAACTAAGCTCAATACCTTTAGTTAATTAGTTCTTTGCAAAATGCACGATGTAATTTAGCTGTCATTCTGTTGTTAAATAAACAATAGAAGGCATATTCATGAATTTTTCAATCTCACTCTCTACCGCAAAACATCTGTTTGTGGATGCTTGTGGTGTAGCAAATGGCTCAAAATGCAACATATCTGCGTTGGATTATATCCACTTCTCATTAATTGGCGGCATAGCAGAAGTGCTAGGAACGGACACTCAATCGATTGTTAGGCAATCTTCACCAATTGATGCGTTTGAAGATTATGAGATTTGTATCAAAGCCAAAAAACTTAATACTTTTATAAGTAGCTTTACCGATGAAAGTAAGCCACTAAAATTTCAATTCGATGAAAATAAAGTAATTGTTAAACATGGTCGTTCAAGAGCTTCAATAGCTACAATGTCATGCGATAGCTACCCTATTCCCAAAATTGTAATTCCTATTGGCTTTCAATTTTCTTGTGATGCTGAGTCATTTAAGTCTGCTATTTCTGGTATTTTTTATGGCAAGGCGAATAACGATGTAAGGCCGTTCCTAAATCATATTAACTTTTCTATAAATTCTCATCAGATGAAGTTATACACTAGTGATGGTCATAGATTGGCTAAGGATATTATTCAGTTAGAAAATTCTGTAGATGATTTGAATGGTATCTTGCCATTTAAGCTTGCTGAAATGCTTCTACAAGCACAGCCTGATGGTACTTTGGCTTTTTCTTTGATGTGAGCCACTTCTATTGGTCAGCAGAAGGTACAGTATATGGCACAAACTTTCTCATAAAGGTATTTTTTGGTATATAAGTTATAACGCCAAGACGAACTTTTCAATTATCTACCCTGCCCTTCTTTTTTGTTTGGAAAAAGATAAACAAGAAGAACCAAATGGGTTAATTGTGTTTGCTTTGCCAAGTAATCAACGACCTAATGAAAATACGCATTTGTATCATGCGCCACTGATGAATATTTATTCGAATGGAGTTGTTTGCCAAGGAAATGCAACTTTACCCAAAAAGATCACATCAATTACTGAATGAATGAAGGCATGAATGATGTTGAGAAAACTGTACTGGCCTCAAACTTTACTCACGTAAACCACGAAAAGACCCTTAAAGCAAAGGAAGTTGTAACAACGCAAAATTTGCTCGCATTTTGGATCGCTAAAGCCAACACAAGGAGCCTAAGTAATGCAAAAGTAAGAATGCGAGAGTTAAATCGATTTATGCGTTTGGGAGAGTTTTTAAGCTCGGCCTTGTGAATAATTCACATTATATGTCCGGCCATATTAAAAGGTTAAAAAATAAACATACTTTTAATTTCATCAGAGTGGATTTCTAAACCATTAAATGTATCAGTAATTGGTGCGGGTGGTACAGGATATGCGTTTTTATCAGAATGTTTTCAGCTTGATTATTTGTTGCGAAAGGTCACTAATCATCAAGTTCACTTAAACATCAGAGGGTATGACGATGGTGAACTACCCAGCAACATCGGTTCATTCTGATCACAGGGCTTCTACAGTCTAGCTTAACGGCTAGGCAGCTTTTTTTTCTCAGATCCAAAATCCAACTTCGATAATTCGAAGACTTTCATTTTAACAGATTGTTTCTGCTGAGATGCGGGTGTTACCCTTGCAACGATTCCAGCCGCAATTATATCTAATTCACCTGTACTAGCTATGCTTTTAGCAGCAGCTAGATCGCGGCTTTGATACGCTCCGCAAGCCGTACAAGTAAAACGCCTATCATTCAATGTTAAAACATGGCGTTGCCCGCACTCCGAACAAATTCCAGTGGATTTTTCAAAACGACCTATTTCATGATAGAGCTTGCCTTCTAGCTCAGCTTTATACTTTGAAAGCTGAGTGATCAAACCCATCACGTTATCTGCAACCATGCTGCCATTGAACTTTTGCATTGCTTTTACGTTTAAATCTTCGAACACTAAAATATCATTTTCATTGGTTATCTGTCTTGAAGTTTTGTGCGCAAAGTCCAGCCTTTGCCTTGAGATTTTTCCGTGTAATTTATTGATGCGTTGTTTTGTTTTTTGCCAGCGATTTGAACCTTTGGTTCGACGTGCAAGCTGGCGTTGCAATTGATTTAACTTCTCTATTGCTTGCTTTAAAAACTTCGGGTTGTCGGCCACGAAACCGTTCGAACCAACCACCGTTTGCTTTGAGTTGATGTCAAAGCCAGAGAGCATTTCCAAAACTTGTTTAGCCGTTTTGCATTCCACTTCCTGAGTGATACTGCATTCCTATTTTCCGTGATGATATTGAACAGTGACGGTCTTAATTTTGCTCACTAGCTCACTATGCAGAGCGATTGGCACTTTGCCGACCTTCGGAATACTGATATCGCCATTTTCGATTCGAATGCAATTGGCATTATTAACGGCTCGAAACGAGTCATTGTGAAGTCTTTTCTTTTTGTATGAGACTTTATGCTTTGGAAAGCGCTGCAAACGAACCTTTGAAAAAGCATTCTTAACAGCAGTTTCTAAATCGCGAGCAACCTGCTGAGCCGCTGCTGAATCAAAAGATTTAATCCACGCAAACTCTTCGAAAGGCTTTAATTCCTTGTGAAGCGAGGCCATTTCTTTGTAAAACAAGAACGTCTTATCGTACTCATATCGACGCATATTTTCAGACAACAACAGATCCCAAATGCCACGCGCTGTCGCACTAAACTCAATAAGCTTAGCTTCTTGCTCTGGCGTAGGATTTAGCCTGTAGTTGTATCTGAGCGTCTTTTTCATATACTGTATAGACTACTGTATAAGGTCGAGTTGTCAAGTTGGAATATGAAACTAAATCTCACTGCAAATATTTAATTGCACTTCATTTAATTCTGGTAGTTAAATCCAGAAAACCTTTACTAAACGGAAATCTGGGTAAGTTTGTTAAGAAAACGGTTTTCGATGTTTCTCTATCTTCTGACTTCAGGATCGAAGAGGTTGAAATAGACAAAGATCACATTCATATGCTGATTACAATCGGCACTCGATATTCTGTAGGCTAGTACGCAAGGAGGATTAAACAAGCGACAACTACTAAAATCTGGAAATCATTTCCTTACCTCAAAAACCAATTTTAGAAAGAGAAAACATTTTGGTCTGATGGATACTTTGTGTGTTCTGTAGGAAATGCTAGTGCAGAGATAATACGAAAATATATTCAAGAGCAGGGGTGACACAGATTCATCCCCGCGACATCACTTCGCTCTGATCACGGGGTTTTCTCGGTGAATTTTCGATAAAGCAAAGGTTCGTGCTGATATGGGGCGTTTTTTTGCTAATGATAATCGTGGTTCTCGTTATAATAAATCACTAATGTGGTTAGATTTGGGTAACGGACGCGCATCAGGCCAGATTATTTTAGCGATTTCGCCGTAAACCCTCGCCCGATTAGGGCGGGGATATAAGGCGTAAGACGCGATAGCGTCTTAATCTGGGGTTGATTGACTTTCCACATAAGCTTTTAATGTTTCAATAGTCACACCGCCAGCAGTGCAAGCAAAGTATGAACGAGACCATAGGGCGGAGCTTGTGCTCTGCCTTGTAAGGTGCGTGTTTTGTAGTCGTAGTATACGAGATGAAACTGCTTTTAAGTTGTTAACCATTAGGCTGATTGAAAGTTTAGGAGGGTATGAGATCAGTAAATGAACGTGATCCTGTTCACCATCCATTTCTATCAATTCGCATTCAAGTTTTACACACACTGAGTCAAAAGCTTCCCTTAATTGTTCGATCATAACTCCAGTAAACAACTTGCGCCTGTACTTCGTTGTAAATACCAGATGAATAATCAATTTGCTCAGGCAGTGCCTTTTTTGAGGCAGTCTTGAAGTAACTCTTTGCTGTATGCACTCACTTTACAACCCCAATATAAGCCGATAATATCTTGAAATTATACAGGTGAGCAATGAAATGCTAAAAGCAACAAAAGTACGCATTTATCCAACACAAGAGCAAGCTGAGTTTTTAATCGCTCAGTTTGGTGCCGTGCGTTTTGCGTATAACAAAGCGCTGCATTTAAAATCGCACATGTACCGCAAGCATGGTGTCACACTGAATCCAAAAAAGGATATAAAACCACTGCTTGCCGTTGCTAAGAAATCCCGCAAATACCACTGGTTGAAGCAATATGATTCAATCGCCTTACAGCAATCGGTGATCAATCTTCACCAAGCCTTCGACAACTTCTTTAATCCGAAGTTGAAAGCCAAGTATCCACAATTCAAACGTAGACATGGCAAGCAGTCGAGCTACCACTGCGTGGGTGTAAGGGTACTTGATGGGGCAATTAAGCTTCCAAAAATGAAGCCTATAGAGGCGAATGTTCACCGTGAGATTGCGGGTGTGATTAAAAGCATCACTGTAAACCTGAGCAAGACAGGTAAGTTCTACGCATCAATCCTTGCGGATGATGGAGTGGAACTCTCAACACCTCTCCACACGTTAAGAGCAGTGACAGGTGTCGATCTGGGTTTGTCTCATTTTGCGATTGAGTCAAACGGCAGAAAGACAGCCAACCCAAGATTTGTAAAACGCGCTGAGAAGAATCTCAGACGTAAGCAGCGTCAGCTATCCAGAAAAGCCAAAGGCAGTGCTAATCGTGCAAAAGCTCGGATACTTATTGCTAAATGTCATGAAAAGGTAGCGAATGCTCGCGCTGATTTTCAACACAAACTCTCTCGAACTCTCGTTGACGAAAACCAAGCGGTGATAGTTGAGACATTGAAATCAGCCAATATGATGAAAAACCGCAAACTTGCAAAACATATTGCTGATGCCTCATGGCATAGCTTTGTTGCGAAATTGGAATACAAACTGAAAGAGCAAGGTAAGCACCTAGTAAAGCTAGATCAGTGGTACGCCAGTTCTAAAACCTGCTATTGTTGCGGTCATAAAATGGAAGCAATGCCCTTATCGGTTCGCAAATGGGATTGCCCGTCTTGCGGTACCAGAGATATTGATCGCGACTTAAATGCCGCCCTAAATATCCGGGATAAAGGCATTCTGGAATTAAAGGCGGCTGGACGGTCGTCTCTGCTTATGGAAGCTGCATAAGTCTCGATACTATCGAGCAACGGCTAACGAAATAAGAAGCATCGCCTGATAAGGCGATGAGAAGTCACAACCTGCCCAAGTTGCTTCTGAGGGCTTTAAGCGACTGGTTAATTATTATTTTCGAAAATTCAAAATTGATATGACAAGAGTGATATTTGAAGTTACTGAGCGCCCCTGTTCGCACAAGATGTTCAATGATGTTTTGGTGAACACCAATTCAATGACAGCAAATGGGTATCTATTTGCGATTGATGATTTTGGTACCGGTGTCTCTAATTTTGAAATGCTATGCGAGCTTGATGTGTACATGATAAAGCTTGATGGAAACTTTGGTATTAAGTCTCTGCATGATATTAACTGCCAGAAGGTTTTTAAATTCGTATCGACTTTCAACGAGTCTTTCGGATGTAAAGTCTGTGCTGAGGGCTTGGAGACTGAAGAACACGTAGAATTAGCAAGAGGCCTTGGCTTTTGTTTTGGCCAAGGCTATGGGTTGGGAATGCCAAAAGTATTAACGGGTATTGTGGAATAATTTGTAGTAGCTCATATCTGATCTGACATCATACGCAAATAGGTTTAGACTTTATCTGACAGGCTGCTATGAGCGATCAAGAGAGGGCCACTGAACTTCTAAATTGAAACGCAAAATCTACAAAGCAGACGTTAATCTTTATTAGATAAGTTTTTTAATCTACTCTTTCTATATTGAATTCAGTAAGTTGCTGTTTTATGTTTTTTTCCAATTTTTCATTGCGTACTCGTGTATTTGCATTTTTCATTTGTTTGCTGGTTGTCAGTACCTTTAATTTTGGGATGATGACTTATTTGGAGAATAAATCTATTAATAATTTTGAGCAGGTTACTAATACAAACAGCATCTTGATATTAAAAGGGGATTTATTAGATAACATTGTTAACGCAGAGAGTGGACAACGAGGCTATTTAATTACGTCTAATAAAAATTATTTGAACCCGTTCCAAAATGGTAAAGCCAAAGCTCAGTGGAGTTTAAACAAGCTGCAAGAGTTAACTATCAGTGATCCTACTCAACAAGAAATGCTATCAGCTTTAGAAACATTAATTGATAAGAAATTCTCTGAAATGCAAACAACTATAGATTTGCATTTTTCAGGTCGGAAAGATGAGTCTATTGCTCTTGTAAATACTAACGAAGGTATTGAATTAATGGAGAGAGTTAGGTCAATACTTCAATCCCTTAACGATGACTTGATTTATAAACGAGATATACAGCAAAAAGAATTAATCACCCTCCAAGAAAATATGCGTTTGATATTTATATTTGAATTAGTTTTTTTCGCAGTGGTTTTGCTCTTCCTAGCTTTAATCGTATCAAAAACAATACTTCAACCAATTAATAAACTTATTGTTTCGGTGAAAGCATTTGAGCTAGATAGAAAGTTTATACCTGTTCAAATAAGCTCTAGAGGTGAGCTAGGTCTTCTCGCTCAAACCTTTAATAATATGGCTGCAAAAGCTTCCTCTGCTGCTTCCGAAATGAAAGGTGTTATCAAGAAGACAGAGAAACAAAGAGATCAAGCTCTGATTGAATCAATTTCCGATCCGTTAACGGGGCTTTCAAATAGAAAGTTTATGGAGGTTGAACTAAAAAAACTAATGTTATCTAGCAAGCGATATGAAACCGCCCTGAGTCTAATTATGCTGGACTTAGATCACTTCAAGAAGGTTAACGATACATACGGTCATGTAATTGGCGATCTTGTTTTAAAAAGAATATCGAAACTAATAAAAAGAACAATGAGAGCCTGCGATTTAACAATTCGATATGGTGGAGAAGAGTTTATTATCGTAATGGATCATACAGCATCAGATGAAGCTATGATAAAAGCTGAGACCCTCAGAAAAGACGTAGAGGGCTTGGAAATAGAAGAACTAGGGGGACACCCTATTACAATAAGCTTGGGAGTTACTCAGCTATGTCAGGAAGACGATTCCATAGAAAGTTTCGTAGCAAGAGCCGATGAAGCTTTATATAAGGCCAAAACATCAGGTAGAAATCAGTGCCAACTTATATAGACCTTATATAGACCTTTTCAAATCATATAAAACAAAGCTTTTTAAAAAGGTCGGTTATGGGAGAAGGTCTGTTTTTGATATTTGCACAAAGCATAATTTTAGTTTGAACGACTCAAAATGGCACATATAAGATTGTCAGATTTGATTACGTTTTATCTTCGAATCTGACAGATCAAGTTAAGACTTATTCAGATTACCCCCTTCCCTTCTCTTTATTTGCAAGTTCTAGAGCTTCTTTAATTGAATAACCTTGAGACTTAAACTTTTCTACTAACTCCCTGTCATCTGGATCTGTTGAGTAAACTAGTTGGGTTTCTTTATCTACAAAAAGCTTAACTATTTCCCTCGATTGCCCGTATCTCACTAAGATTTCTGAGTAATGGCCCTTATCAGTATGAACGCTTTTCATTAAATCATAGTCTTGATCTGTACCATCATACGCTTTTAACTCTTTGAGTTTATCAACGGCTTCCGGTTCCTGGGCCAACATAAACTTCCATGGACTATTGTTAACAATGGCCATCCCTGCTTGGCTTTGGTAAGCATCAAGTAAGCTCTGTGTGATACAAATGCCAGCTGCACGTGTTTTCCTGAATCGACGCCAACCTGTTTCAAGGAATTCGGCTAGATAATTGATTTTACCCGGTTTGTCTTTAAGGTATTCCCAAGCTTCATCGAGAATGAAAAGTTTTCTTTGTTTGTTGCCTGATAAAAACATTGCATGTTGAGCTGCGTTGATGAGGCTCATCAGAACACATTGTGATAAGTGAGGTTGCGAGGATAGTTCATCCATCTCACAAACGATTAATCGTGATTTGAAGTTTATTGGTGGGTATTTCTTACCAAAAAAGTCTCCAAAAATTCCGCCTTCACACCATGGTTTTAGTTGGCGCCCTATCCTCTTTATTTCAACATCTTGATGCTTTTCACACAGCTCAGAAAAGTCTGTGATTGATGAATCTTTCCCTTTAAGGTTCCAAAGCTCAGTGAGTACTGTAAGCATTTCTGTAGATTGATAGTCACTTAAATCACCTGATTCTGACGCCATTGCTTTCAGCAAGGAATGAACCATGGCTGCTTGACCTTCTTTGCCATAAAAGTCATCAATATTTGCAAATGGATCAAGTGAAAACTTCATGTTCTCATTGAAGTCAATGAATTGAGCATTCTTATACTGGCTTGCTAAGTTTTCATATGAGCGACCTTTGTCAATAACAAACACTTGAGCGCCGTCAGTATCTCTGCCCACATCAAGCCGGCTTTTAACACCAGAGCCTAGATATGAAGTGATTAGCTTATTATTGAAAAATGACTTACCAGCTCCAGAGCGAGCGCAAATAAGTGCATTAAAAGAACCATCTGTTTCAAATATGTCTAAACCGAATATTTGCCCAAAGCGCGTGACAAACTCTAGAATTGGCCGTGAAGTGTTTCCTTTCCAACTCGCGCTATGTGGTAATAAAAATACAGCCCCTTTTGCCGTCCATTCATCAAACCGGTCTGATAATTTTATATATTCATCATCAAGTCCAAGAGGTAAAGCGTTTAAGAAAGTGCTAGGCGCCAAAATTGTTTCTATGTTGAACTTGTACTCTTTACGTTTGAAGAATGCCTGCAGCTTCCTAGTCGCAGTGAATGTTTCTTTCTTGTTCTCACCAAGGACTATCATGCTTAGGCTAATTTTACATAATCTTGAGTTTTTCAGTTCATCTTCGATTGCAAAATAATCTTGTGCCTGGTCTTTCAAGGTTGAAACCCACTCCAGCATTTTTCCTTTTGCTTGTTTTTTTAGCCATTTGTTACGGCGATCAAATTCTTCATTTGCCGAATGAATACTTGGTAACTGTACGTTAAGCGTCATTAAATATGGGTTCCAAGCAACCGTTCGCTTGCCAAAACGCCAATCACCTAGCAGGTTTATAATATCACCGTAGTTCAAGTAATCGGGTGTTTGCTTGAGGGTCATGACTGAAGCAAATCCATTTGACTTCTCATCTAAAGATGAAAATTCTAGACCATATTCATCACGGTTAATTATTCCGCCCTGCTCTAATATTTGCGCACCAAGTGGGACAAGCTTGTTGATTTTTACTTTATCTCGCCAAAGCGCATTAGGTGAGTGATTGAAGAAAGTCTGCATTCTTGAAAGCCATTCTTCATCATTTAAAATCAATGGGGCTAAGCCTAACCCTTCGAATATTGAATATGTTCTATCTTTTATCTCTAGGAACTCTTTGAGCTCTTTATCGGAAGGGATAAAGTTTTTAACTGGGATTTTTACTGTGATCCAATGTTCAAAATCTCTTGGCCGGATACCTGATTTTTTATCAAGAGACTCTTTTCTTGCTTTAGAGTAATAATTAATTACTGATTCGCTCATTGCATCAGCAAGCTCACCGTCTTCACCACCAATCCGCTTCCCTCGTAGTTGCCTGTAACCATTTAGAAAGCCATCTATTCGTGGTAAAGCAGCTAGGCTTAGTTGAATTAATGTGTTGTGAGGAAACTCATCAGATAGAAAGCCTTCGTAGGCTGTTCTTATTTCGTTGTTTACCCCGTTAGTTGGTTGGCAGGCGATAACAAATCCAATGTATCCCCCTTCCATTAAGAACATTTGATATTCTTTAATATATTCCATTACACAGTTTAATTCTGCGGCTTTATTACCTCCGAGAAGCTTTTGCTGATCTTCAATGGTGCTTCGCCAAAGGGGGCCAGCAAAATTCTGCTGGGTTTCTTCGATATCTGGATTCAATATCTTTTCGATAGCTTCTTGGATTTTATTCAGCATGCTATACACCTATTTTACTTATTAGCCTCAGGCTGAGGTCTAGAAATGCTCAACGGATCGATACCTTTGGCCATAGTTTCTTTTCTTTGGCTTGTTACTTTGCTTTTCTTTATTGTTTGAAATGGTAATACTCGACTTGGGCGCATTTGAGCTTGATGGCCTGTTACCCAGCGTCTTGGTTGTAATTCAACATAAACGAAGCCTGGAATATTCAAATCTCCAGACTTATCTTCCCAAGCAGCAACATAAATACGCATTGCTTTAGCTTCTTCTAGAACAGCGAGAGGCTCTGGCGCGATATCATTTGGAACGTAATTGAAAGTTCTTAAGTCATCTAACTCATCGTGTGATTGTTTCGAATATGACATTGTGTCATTGCTAGCGATACCAACAATGTTGGCTTTGTCATAATCCTGTGCGTTTTGTCTTCGCAAACTTCTTGGTTCATATACGTATGTGATGTCTTCCCCTTCACTATTAACGTAAATGATTTTTTGGTTTCCTTCTGAATTTGACTTTTTTTCACCTTCGTTTTTTGCATATTCTGCAGTCATCATGTGCTCAAGGTGGTCTTGATTGTTGGTTAACTCATAAACCTCCATCGGCCCTTTACAGAGACCAAGTTCTGGTTTACCTGCACATGAAAATTCCTCTTCACCAATCGTAAATGCTGAACACCCAGAAAATAATGAGGCTATGGCTAGAATTGAGCTGATTTTAAAGATTTGTTTCATTGCTAGTTACTCCATCTCAAGCCATGCATCAAAATCGCTTGGTAGCCCATTAAAGGTTAAACCATCTTCACGAACTAGGAATGGGGTCCCTCTAGCCTCAAGCAATCCCATAACGATAGGTGCTTTTTGAACAGCCTTGGCATCGCAGTCTTCTCTCATTTCTGTTGCTAGTTTTGTCTTGTTCATAAGGTCGATGACAGCTTTAGATTTATCAACAGCGCAATTTAGGCGTTTAGACTCAAGTAAAGATTGGCTGCCCAGCATCGCTGTTAGTACAAAGTCGACATTGTACTTTTCTGGAGATTGCTGAATTTTATTGAACAGGGCGTGGCAGTATCCGCAATTAGGGTCAACGAATATTGTTGCTTGCTTGGGTATGTCTTGGTTGCCAAATGATAGTGTTGCAAGCTCATCTAGTTTTACGCCCATTTTTTCAAGAGGGACACGGTGAGCATTTCTTGCTTCGCTCAATTCATCAATAGTTCGTCTAAACCATGTATCAATTAACTGCCCTTGAAATACAAAGCGGCCATTCTTAGATACAAAATATGTTTGTCCTGATTTAGTCTTAACCAGCATTAAGTTTTCAACAGGGAGTTCTTGAATACCTTCGATATCACCTTTTTGAGAAAGAGTTTGTTTTAATTCTTTCGGATTAATTGATTTCGCCATTGAAGATACGCTTAAAAGACTTACAGTTGCTAATAGACCAATAGCCGTAATTGTTTTCTTTAGTGACATTGTGACTTACTCTTTAAATTGACATACATGTCATTGTAATCTTGGCTATAGAGTGAAAAGGGGGGATTAATTACTGATTTTTACTTTTTTTCATGGATTTGGACAAAACAGAATTTTACTAACTCGATGGTTGATATGCTTGTTTAATCAACAAATTAAGGTGAATTTAGGATACTCAAAGCTCTAAATACTTAGTTTTAGGCATGATAAAGCCTTAGGTTGGTAAAATACTGATCTAGGGTTAAGGTTGATATATACCAACCTTAACGAATAAAGTTTATCGAAAATTCACCGAGAAAACCCCGTGATCAGAGCGAAGTGATGTCGCGGGGATGAATCGGTGTCACCCCTTCTCTTGAATATATTTTCGTATTATCTCTGCACTAGCATTTCCTACAGAACACACAAAGTATCCATCAGACCAAAATGTTTTCTCTTTCCAAAATTGGTTTTGAGGTAAGGAAATGATTTCCAGATTTTAGTAGTTGTCCCTTGTTTAATCCTCCTTGCGTACTGGCCTACAGAATATCGAGTGCCGATTGTAATCAGCATATGAATGTGATCTTTGTCTATTTCAATCTCTTCAATCCTGAAGTCAGAAGATAGAGAAACATCGAAAACCGTTTTCTTAACAAACTCACCCAGATTTCCGTTTAGTAAAGGTTTTCTGTACTTAACTACCAGAATTAAATGAAGTGCAATTATATATTTGCAGTGAGATTTAGTTTCATATTCCAACTTGACAACTCGACCTTATACAGTAGTCTATACAGTATATGAAAAAGACGCTCAGATACAACTACAGGCTAAATCCTACGCCAGAGCAAGAAGCTAAGCTTATTGAGTTTGGTGCGACAGCGCGTGGCATTTGGAATCTGTTGTTGTCTGAAAATATGCGTCGATATGAGTACGATAAGACGTTCTTGTTTTACAAAGAAATGGCCTCGCTTCTTAAGGAATTAAAGCCTTTCGAAGAGTTTGCGTGGATTAAATCTTTTGATTCAGCAGCGGCTCAGCAGGTTGCTCGCGATTTAGAAACTGCTGTTAAGAATGCTTTTTCAAAGGTTCGTTTGCAGCGCTTTCCAAAGCATAAAGTCTCATACAAAAAGAAAAAACTTCACAACGACTCGTTTCGAGCCGTCAATAATTCCAATTGCATTCGAATCGAAAATGGCGCTATCAGTATTCCGAAGGTCGGCAAAGTGCCAATCGTTCTGCATCGTGAGCTAGTGAGCAAAATTAAGACCGTCACTGTTCAATATCGTCACGGAAAATGGGAATGCAGTATCACTCAGGAAGTGGAATGCAAAACGGCTAAACAAGTTTTGGAAACTATCACTGGCTTTGACATCAACTCAAAGCAAACGGTGGTTGGTTCGAACGGTTTCGTGGCCGACAACCCGAAGTTTTTAAAGCAAGCAATAGAGAAGTTAAATCAATTGTAACGCCAGCTTGCACGTCGAACCAAAGGTTCAAATCGCTGGCAAAAAACAAAACAACGCATCAATAAATTACACGGTAAAATCTCAAGGCAAAGGCTGGACTTTGCGCACAAAACTTCACGACAGATAACCAATGAAAATGATATTTTAGTGTTCGAAGATTTAAACGTAAAAGCGATGCAAAAGTTCAATGGTAGTATGGTTGCAGATAACGTGATGGGTTTGATCACTCAGCTTTCAAAGTACAAAGCTGAGCTAGAAGGCAAGCTCTATCATGAAATAGGTCGTTTTGAAAAATCCACTGGAATTTGTTCGGAGTGCGGGCAACGCCATGTTTTAACATTGAATGATAGGCGTTTTACTTGTGCGGCTTGCGGAGCGTATCAAAGCCGCGATCTAGCTGCAGCTAAAAGCATAGCTAGTACAGGTGAATTAGATATAATTGCGGCTGGAATCGTCGCAAGGGTAACACCCGCATCTCAGCAGAAACAATCTGTTAAAACGAAAGTCTTCGAATTATCGAAGTTGGATTTTGGATCTGAGAAAAAAGAAGCTGCCTAGCTGTTAAGCTAGACTGTAGAAGCCCTGTGATCAGAGTGAATCGATGTCGCTGGGTAGTTCACGTTTCGATTAAGACCATAGTAAGTCCGATTCCATAACGCGCACTTTTGAAATAATTAACCTCGAATAAGTGGCGAATTCACCCTGAATAATTTGAGTTAGCATTATGTAACTATTTGATAGTATGGTTTTTTTTGTTTTTTTTGTGGCTGGCGAATATTTAAGGTTTTTTATAATTGATTGAGGTTGGCTTTATGATTTTTCGAGTTTATATTTTGGCGAATTCACCTTGAATAATTAAGTGTAAATATATTTTAGTTATTGTTCTGTATGACTTTTTTTTAAAAATAATCGTGGAGAATATTTAGTTATCATTTCAATCAAAGCACGTTCTATATCCTATGTGACCATAGTTACAAAATTTAAGTTGGAGTGTGAAGTGAGTGTTTTCAAAGTTAATCCAATAGACATCATTGATAGCGTTGTTGTTGGAACAGTTAACCAAGTAAGTAGAGAGAAATTAGTTGCTCAAGCCTTTTCTTCATCTGTAGCTGATATAAGAGCTCTAATTGAAAATGAGCGAGCAATAATTACTTCTTTATGTTCGTTTGGGAAAGACTCGACAGTTACACTGCTAATTGTGATGGAGGCTTAACGTCAAGCTATTGCAGCAAAAACCATTGAACCAGAACGCCCATTGATCGTATCGACAGTTAATACAAAAGCAGAAGCGATACCTATGCAAATGTTTGTTAACTATGCCAGTAAGAGAATGCTTGAATATGCTAAGTCTGTAGGTATCAATATTCAGTTTAAATTAGTCCAACCTTCATTGAACAATGAATTCTTCATTAGGTACGTTGGTGGCCAGAAAATTCCAGCAACACCAACTCGCTCCGGTGATTGCTCAGTAATTTTAAAGGTTAACCCAAACGAACACTTTGTTAACTCTCTTGTAGAGTCTATTAGGCACTCAAAGAAGTATGGCTATTATGCCAGTTCACCAATTATTTCTTGCTTAGGTTCTAGGGAAAAAGAGTCTTCGCGTAGGTCAAAGAATATGGAGCGACACAATCTAAAAGGTAAGTCTGCAGAAGATTTAATGAACTCAATGACATCACAGTCTATTGGAAACTCAAAAGTCTACAATTATGCTCCAATTCGTGACTGGGAGACTGATGATGTATTTCTTTTGCTCAGCTTGGCTGGTTCAAAACCACTACAAAGATCTTGCTATGACATACCAGGTTTCTTATCAAACTTTGGTCTTTTAATCGAGATATACGGTAATGGTACAAGTGAGACTTGCGAAATTGCTACAGGTCAAAGTGGTGGGGCAGGTTGCAATGGCAAAGCACGCTACGGGTGTTCTATTTGTACTATCGTTTCAAAGCAAGATAAAACAGCTACTAACCTTGCAAAGTTGAAACGTTGGGAAGTGCTTGGTGTAGAAAATACATTAAGGCTAAGAGATTGGCTATTTAGAATTAGCTCTAACATGAGCGAGCGCTCCACGCTCGGGCGTTTGATACTGTAGGGTACAATCGTGTTGCTTTGCAACCGAATACTTTAAAGCCTAAGCATTTAGATAAAATTGTAAGGTACGCCTGCCAGCTAACACAAGAAAGCATTTCTCATTCAGAGCGTTTCAAATCTTTAGTAGAGCAGGGTAGAGAAGCTGAGCATGAAGGTGTTCAGTGTATTCAAAACGATGTAACTCTACCCCCTAAAATAAAGAAAGCTTTTTTTAGAAATGTATACAGAAGCCTTACTAAACCCTCAGAACCTTAATTACTACTTTAGTGAAGTACATGCCGTGCTTTTATCTTTTCGGTGGTCTTTGGATGGTATCGGAGCAGCACCATTTAGGCCTTTAGCTATTTGGAAACAGATTGAGCAAGGAAAAGGGTGGATACCATACCCAAAATTGAACATTAGGCTTGCGCAATCTCACCCTTTCAAAGGCGAGTCAAGCAAGAGGTAACTAGTCTTTTTTCTGACTTAAAGCGCGTGAAGTTTTTACGGCTCTTTCACTTGGCGGTGTGTTTTGATTTTCAATGTACTGCTTAATTACATCCAAACTCGCGCCGCCGCATGACACGACACAATAACTAGGCGACCAAAAGTGATTTCCCCAAAGCATCGTCTTAATCCGATTCCAATACTCACGCCTTAGTATATATGACGACTTCCCTTTTAATTTGCCAACCAAATTCGATACAGCAACTTTGGGGTGAATAGACACCATTAAGTGAACGTGGTCATGTTCTCCACCAAACTCTAAAAGCTCGCAATCCATTTGCTTACAGGTTTCCTCCATTATCTCTTTGGTTCTATCTAACATCTCTTTAGTGAAAACGTCTCTTCGGTATTTTGTAACAAATACTAGATGAGCATTATTTTTAAATAGGCAGCTTCTGCCTGTTCTCCATTCGTACATTTTACTTATAGACTAGATTGACAATTTAACGCTAAGTGTAATAATAGTTACCGCAATTGACAACCGACGGAAAGAGCATGCTAACTGGCATTAAGCTACGTGCTAACCCAACATCATATCAAAAACTGGTTTTAAGCCAGTGGATGGGTTGCGCACGCAGTATTTGGAATGCCAAAGTTGACGAAGAAAAGTATTACCGCACCTTTGCACGTAAATACTACCCAACGGGCACTTATGCCCCAATTGACCAGAAAACATCACAATTCAAGTCGAAGGAGTTAACCCCTTGGCTATCTCGATGCCCTAGTCAGATTATCCGAAACAGTGCGGTTAACTGGTATCAGACTTACCAAAAATTCATGAAAGGCGTGTGTGGGCGACCTAAGCGCAAACCTAAAACTGACCGAGGTAGCATCTATCTTACTCGTGAGGTGTTCAGCTTCGAACGTTGCGGAGATGGAAACTTACGACTATTTATCGGCACGAAGACTAATAATATTGGTTACTTATCCTTTAAAGCGCATGGCAAGTTCGAGAGCCCAAACTCGCTATATGTGCGCAAAGAGCGTGGTCAATATTATGTATCTTTCTGTTATGAAGACGGCAATAGCGAAGAAGAACTTCCTAGCAATGCTGAACATTTGGAATTCTTGCAGGGTTCAACCAAAAAATATCTGGAAGAACATACTATTGGTGTAGATCGTGGCGTGGCAATTCCTGTTCACGCAGGCTCTATAACGTTCGATTTCTGCGAAAACCAGAAATCGAACATGACCAAAGCTGACCGCTATATCAAGCGACTTCAACGCAAGTTATCACGCCAGAAAAAAGGCTCTAGCCGAAGAAACAAAACCAAACATCGCATTGCTACGCACCATGCTAAAAAGGCGAATATTCGAAACGATTTTGCACATAAAACAAGTCGTTCGTTAATCGAAAGCAAGGCTAAGGTTATAGTGTTCGAGGCTTTACGAACCTCAAGCATGACGCGCAAGCCAAAGGCGAAGCAGGATGAACAAGGTCGGTATGTGTCAAACAAAGCCAAACAAAAGGCTGGGCTAAACAAGTCTATTTTAAACGTTGGCTGGCACATCATAGAGATTTACACCAAATACAAGGCCTACCAAGCAGGAAAAGCCGTCTTCAAAATACCCGCCCCGCATACCAGTCAGGAGTGCGCTGAATGCGATCACACTCACCCCGACAACCGTAAATCACAAGAGCTATTTGTGTGCGGTAACTGTGGCAATACTGACAATGCAGATAACAACGCATCAAAGGTCATAAAGAAACGGGCAATTAACCTAATATTAGACACTGGAACGGTGTTGTCTGGCGATGGAGTTCTAATAACTCAGGCAGATAGTGGACGTGGAGGCAATCGTAAGACTAGCCGAGTCAAAAGCTCGACTAGCGGTGTCCAACGAAGCGTCAAAAAAGAAAGGTTAGTAGCTTAGGCTATTATCTTGGAAGCTCGATGCCTTTAGGCGCGAGTAGTTCACAAACTCTTTTCTGGGATTTACTTTGTTTACTTGCTCTCTCAAATCTTCTGTGAAGTTCTTTTTCTAGTGTAGGGGCATCCTCACTATAGATCATGGCATGTATATCAAATGATAATGGAGCAAAGGCACCTCTGAGCCTTTTTACTCTATCAGGTGGCTTTAATTGAGCAAATTTTAATTAAAAATCTAATGAAAATTAGGATTTAGATGGAAATATAGATTTTAAAATATCTTCAAATCAATAGTCATGGCTCTATGTTTAATGAAGTGTTTTAAGAAAAAATTAACCGGATATACAATCATTGCAAGCATGGTTGGTCAAACCATTGCTGTATCAGTAATTGGGGTATGGGCTGGGTTACTATCGATTGCCACTCCATTTGAAACAGCTATTGCTGCACAGGAACGGTTTGACCAAATTCAGCAAAAATACAAAACTGATGATCCAACAAATAACCGCTCCGATGATCAACGTTTAAATCAAACGTTATTAAAATACCCACATCAAACAGTCATAAATCCAAATCGAGAAAATGAGATAATTCAAAAATACTACCTAACCCCACAGACATCTAGAACAGTTGATTTGTCTGCTTATGGTAATTATGGAGACAATGCACAGCAGCAGATTGAAGATAGCGTAAATGTTGCGAGAGACATGTCAAAGTCAGCTGTTGTTCCATCGACTAATGCTAGTGGAGGTTTAATTACAAATTATAGTAATGGAGGAGTTTCGCTTACAAAAGATGATAGTGGTAATTATGTTGGGACTATTGATGAATCAAAAGTTACTGAGCATGTTTCTAATCAAAACGAGTACACTAGCTCAGAGCTAAATCACTCTCAAACAACACTTGAGGCAGACAGTCACTATGGTAATGAGACAGAGTTTTATGCTTCAGGAACCACTAAAATAAACAGTTTGAAAACTGACACTGCTAGTGATGCAACTGTATACCAAACAATTCAATCAATTCAGAATGACAATAAACTCCCAGAAATAAACCCCAGAAGCAGTATTTTCAATTACGGATTTAATGAAGTTAATGATGCCCTTGACGGTACCGGATCATGGTTATCGTCATGTACAGATGAGTCAGTTGACATAACACGTGAATTTACATCAACACAATCAACAAATCATTTATGTATGCAACCCCTTGCAAGCAATAGCTTATATTGCGAAGTTGAAAGAGCTACACCAGTTGCTTATGACGTAATAGTGCAAATGGCGGGTAAGGGTAAGCAGTTTTTAACAGTAGAATTTGACCTAAAGAAGCAAACTGCTAAGACAATAGCCCCAACCGATTCAATTGCAACAGAGCTGAAATTTGAAGGTCCAAGTTTTGAAGATTTCTGCACAGTTAATAATACTAATATTAATAGGGTAAGCCTTGGTGCTTGGCCTAACACCACACTAGATGGAAGTATTGATGAAAGTACTTGGATTCGAGAGTTGCAAGCGCCAACATGTGCAAATGGTTTAAAAGGTATTTTCCAAGTTGAAGATAAAACTGATGATGGTGGTGATACAAAATGGATCTTGAACGCTCAAGTAAGATACAGGTTTACTGGTGAAGTAGGGGAAAACAAGCAGTATCCAGCTGGTTGCTATGATGCGATTGAAAGTGAGCTTAAGGAAAGCAATGGCTTAGCAGGGTTTAGAGACACTATTAGTGGTGGTACTGAAAGCCGGTTTGAAGGTTTTTGTAAATTTGATAGCTATACAAATATCGAAGTTGGTAGCGTTGGATTACCCCCAGAAATATTAGAAACAGTCCTTCCTTTTTATAATGGTGATACAGGAAATAAAACTTGGAGAGTTAACCTTGATGGATACAATTGTGATCCTACTAAAGGTGAAGATTACTGTATTGTAACTCGGAGAGCCACTGAGGAAGAAAAAGCAGCAGGGATAGGGGATGAATTCCAATGTTATTCCTGGGATGAGATAGAATCTCAACCAAACCACTGCACTACCTACCAAACTGATACGCAATGTCAAGAAATTGAGAGAACATGTGCTGAAGGGTGGCTTTGGGAGCGAGATGACGCCGATGATATTTGCTTCGCTTACACAATTGAGTATCAATGTGATGAGGAGGTTGTTTCGACTGTAACAAGCTCCGTAACACAGAATACCTGTGCGGCTACATTGCCTTGTGTTGGAGGGAATTGTGAAACATCAAATAGTGAAGTTAATGATCAATTCGCAGATGTTCTTGCTATGGCTACAGTAATACAACATATGGAAGATGGGATGAACTGTGAAGATCCTACAGACCCATCAACGTGCACTATTTTTAAAGGTGAAGGCAAATTTTGCTCTTGGGAGCCAAGTGGTTTAGGTAATGACTGTTGTGAGGCTCCTGATGGTGTTGATATTTATGAATATGCACAAGCTGCTTATGGCATGCTACAAGCAGATGCATTTGTAGCTGGACTAGATGGAACCAGTAATGCTGTAGTAGGCGGCTATCAGAGTCTGAGAGAACCTATTGCTAATGCAGCTACAACTGCTGGTGAAGCTGTTTCAAGCGCTTGGTCTTCAGTGTCTACAGTATTTACTGATGCGGCAAGTACTGCGGCAGGTAATGCAGTAGGGGAGGTGGTTGATGCATCTGGGGCCGCAATGGATATTTTCTCTAAACAGGCTATGGAAAAACTACAACAAGCGGTTATGAAATATGTTTATGATTCGATTCCAGAGGAGTTAGCTCAGGCATTAATGACAGAGACTGTTAAGAATGGGGCATCAACAGTGGTGCTATCAGAAGGGGCAAGTCAAGCTGTAGCGGTAATTGGTTATGTATATGCAGCATACATGGTGTATCAATATATTAAACTAGCTTTAAATTTGCTCACTGCTTGCCACGAGTATGAAATGGATATGGGAGTTAGGCTTGCTACGAAACAATGCATTCCCGCAGGAAAGAAATACTGTGCTGAAGATGCTTTGGGTGTTTGCTATCTTCGCCGCCAAGATTACTGCTGTTATGACTCCATCCTATCTCGAATAATAATGGAACAAGCATCACCAATGCTTGGCCATGACCTAGAAGAATATACAGCAGAAGAAGTTGATGGCTCAAAGATAAGAAATTGCCCGGGATTAACCCCTGAACAACTGTCTAACTTGGACTGGAATAAAATTGATTTAAGCGAATGGATTAACATAATGATCGAGTCTGGTATTGCTGATTTTGATCAAGACCTTGATAAGCTGACTGGTTCTGGTCGAATGCTTAATAATGAAGGTCGAGAAAACGCTGTTGATAGAACAACACAAAGAACTGTTGACGCTGAACTGGCTGATAGAGCTATTGAAACAAGAAGTATCATAAATGCAGATGATATTGATTGTTCATATGTGCCGAGACCATTGGCATGCTATTTTCATAATGATGATTAATGATTATAAAGT
Source organism: Pseudoalteromonas sp. MB41 (assembly GCF_020966275.1). Taxonomy (NCBI): domain Bacteria; kingdom Pseudomonadati; phylum Pseudomonadota; class Gammaproteobacteria; order Alteromonadales; family Pseudoalteromonadaceae; genus Pseudoalteromonas; species Pseudoalteromonas sp. MB41. The sequence continues at coordinate 44,891 of NZ_JAJJZF010000028.1, forward strand.
TGCGTGATATAAATAATAAAGTACGATAGAGACACTTTCGGGACAAACGAGGAAATCTATGAAAAATATAACTAAAATAGCCTTAGCTTCAGTTATGGCATTAACTTTATCAGCTTGTTCATCAACAAAAGAGCCAATTGTGTTTGATAGCTTTCAAGCAAATGAGGATGACTCATTTGCAAAAACAACAATGCGCTTAGCTGGCAGTAATAAGTTTATGGACAGTGCTGACGGTGATGCAGGGACTCGTAAAGTACCAGGTTCGAGTGCAATGGCTATAGGTCAGTTGTTAATGTTAGATTTTGCTGGAGCAGCCAGTACAGCTATTAATGATAGCATTATTGAAAACGAGCCATTAGTTAATAGCGCTCAATTTATTGTTAAAGTTGATAATGTCGACCAATCAACAATTGAAAATCCTAAAGGTATTATTGCTAGAGCTTCACAAAAGCTTGATGAGATTGCTTTTATGAAAGGGCTTGAAATAGAGTCTGAAAAGACAACAAATACTCAGCGGATTATAACCTATAAAAATAAAAATCAATGTGAAAATTTGACTCTTGTTATAAATCGCTGCGGTCAATACCTTGGACTTGGAAAAGTTTCTTCATATGATCAAGAAAGTAAATCTGCATATGTAATCTTTGAAGCAAATGGAAATTTTGTTTCATTGTATTTAATGAGCGATTACATTGGGGATGATGTTTACTTGTATCACCCAAGGAAATTAGGGTCAGGTAATTGGGATTACAGCTGGGGAATATATGCAGGTTCTCATTTAGTTATTCACAAAGGTAAAGTACATAAATTTATTACTGGGCAAAGTTTTGATGATGGTGTGGATATTAGCGAACTGCGATACGTATTTTTTGAGGAATGGGAAAAAGAAAACAAAAGTGAATACAACGAAAAGTATTACAAAAACCCTAAAGACAAAGGTAAATACTTATACGATTATCACTTAAAAGACATGAGCTTCACCGAATTACCGCTTGATACTAAGTTGTAAATTTACTTACTGTTAAATTTAGTAGGTTTTTTAATATATCACTGTCCAATGCTCCACGTTTGGTATTACGAACACTGGTCTGGGCGAAATTGCCGCCTTTTTAGGCCGGTTTTTTCATTTCTTATCCTTAGGTAAATTTATTTTTCTGAGTTGTTGTTTGAAATATAAGATTTATTTATAGTATTCAAAACTATACTAATCTGTACTAATTCCTATCTTAGATAAAGTAAAAAACTAGATCTCAGTTCATTAGATCAATAGCACTTCTTATATTAATCTACTAAAACTCACCCGCACTAATTGGTTTAGTTACCATGTTAGACAAAGTTCTTGCGCAAGTTAAAACAGATAATTCAGGTTTATTGATTGAAGTACCAGTGTTGCTTAGCGAATATGGTGTATTTGATCCCTTACTTGATTACGTTATAAGCCAGTCGCACATTAAAATTTTGCCATGGGTGAATCGCATTACGTTTGCTTTGCACCTTTGGTTGGATGATGTGTTTTACGACCCAGAAAACCTAAGCGGTGTGATAGTTCGCTTGTATCATCCTGAAGACATTGGTTACAGTTTTTGCAGTCAAGTGAGCTAATGTAGTATTCGCACTTTATGAATATTACTTATGTGCCATTAGCGGTCACTCAATCTTGACACCAAGTGATCAAAAACCAATCGAATACGTTGTGGTACTGGACCACGTTGAGGGCGATAAATATATAAATCCCAAGGCACCGGCTCGACTTCTTCTAACACTCTCACAAGTTTCTCTTGGCGTAATAAGTCTTGGACCAAAAAGTCAGGAATTTGAGCAAACCCCAGTCCATTTTGTATAGCCATTAATTCAGCTTCGGTGTCGGCACTTCGAAAACGTGTTATGGATGGGGTCCACTGTCTGTCCATGGAAAAAACCCATGGCCAAAGCTTTCCCGTATTGCGATCTACTAACCCTGTAGCCGGCAAGTGGTTTAGATCTTCAATAGACGCAGGCTTTCCCACTCTATTTATTAAGTCAGGCGAAGCCACGACATACATATTAATTTTGGTGAGCTGGCGGGCAATAAATCGACTATCCCTCATGAAGCCGATACGAATCCCGATATCTATTTTTTCGTCAACGACATCCACGCGCTCGTCACTGAGTGTCAGGTCTATATCCAATTGAGGATGTATTGTTGAGAGTTCCAGTAATACTGGCATTAAGCATTTATGACCAAAACCAACAGGCGCTGCGATACGAACCCGCCCTTGTAATTCATTACCCGAGTTAGGGGCGCTTGTTTGAAACAATTCATCTACAGCGCGCAGGCGTTCTTTTGCTATCAAAGCAAATTTTTCTCCAACTATAGTCACTTGTATGTGTCGAGTATTTCGATGAAATAAAAGCTCCCCTTGTAATTGCTCTAACTCCTTCACTGCTCGTGTCACTGCCTGAGGAGAAATTCCCAGACGGTTAGCCGCTTCTTTAAAGCTGCGAGACTCAGCCGCGGTACAAAATATCCGGAGCATTTCTAATCTGTTAAGCATCACAGTCACATTCAGTTTTGATATGAATACATTAATACTATTCCATTTTTAGGAATTGTGAAATTAAAACTTTTCCATTTATTAATTTCGGAAGGTAAGTAATAATTTGTTTGTTATTTAGACAGAGTCATTCATTCAACTGATTTGAGGATATTAACTATGAGCAGTGTTTTAGCAAACAACATCAGCAGTAAAGTCGTTGTTATCACCGGTGGTAGCAGCGGTTTAGGCGAAACAACAGCAAGATATCTGGCTAGTCTTGGTGCGTCAGTAGTGTTAGGTGCCCGCCGTATCGAGAAGCTTGAAGCTATTGCTGCTGACATTCGCTCAGCAGGCGGAAAAGTTGCGGTTCAAGCGACAGATGTGACTAGCCAGGACGAAGTGAAGGCCCTTGTAAATCTTGCACAAGAGCGCTTCGGTAAAGTTGATGTGGTTATCAATAATGCAGGGTTAATGGCTATTGCACCGTTAGCTGAGACTCGAGTTGACGAATGGGATCGCATGATTGACATCAACGTTAAAGGTCTGCTGTATGGAGTAGCCGCAGCGCTTCCGATTTTTCAGGCTCAGGGAACAGGCCACTTTATCAATATTTCATCCGTAGCGGGTGTCAAAGTATTCAGTCCCGGCGGCACGGTTTATAGCGGAACCAAATTCGCTGTTCGCGCTATTGCCGAAGGCTTACGCCATGAAGTTGGGGGTAAAATTCGTTCAACAATCATTTCACCAGGTGCAGTCGAATCTGAATTAAAACATGGAAGTTCAGATACTCAGGGTGCAGCCTTTGTAAAAGATTTTTATCAGCAAAATGAAATTCCATCTGAATCTGTTGCTCGTGCTATCGCATACGCAATTGAGCAGCCTGCGGATGTGGATATCAACGAGATTGTTCTGCGCCCAACTGTTCAAGAATTTTAATTCGTTTAATAAAAGACCTATTAACCAGCGGGTGATTTAACCACCCGCTGAATATTCAGTTTGTGAGGTTATTGATGACAGCGTTAAACAGACAAATGCGTGCTTTGGTATTAGATAGCTATGAAGAGGGTACAGCATTCCGGGATGCCCTGATTAACTTACCCTCGCCATCAGCAGGTCAGGTGCAAGTAAAAATATTTGCAAGTGGAGTCAATCCTATTGATTACAAGATCCGCCAAGGTATCGCTCCTTATGCCATGCCGGAATTACCCGCAGTACTTGGCACCGATTTAGCTGGAGAAATTGTTGCTATCGGCGACGGCGTCAGCGACTTTGCAGTAGGTGATGCAGTTTATGGTCTGACTGGCGGAGTGCGAGGATTGCAAGGATCACTGGCTGAATATGCCAACGTAGATGCTGAGTTACTTGCTCTCAAACCGAAAAATTTGTCCATGCGTGAAGCTGCGGCTTTACCTCTGGTTGCACTTACCGCTTGGGAAGGTTTGGTTGACAAGGCGAATGTTAAAGCGGGCCAGAAAATCCTTATCCAAGGTGGAGCTGGCGGAGTTGGACATTTAGCTGTGCAAATTGCTAAGGCCTTAGGTGCCGACGTTTATGCCACTGCATCGACTGGAAAACAAGAACTGCTCAAGGCGCTTGGTGCCACGCCGATTGATTATCACACTGTAAGCCCTGCTGACTACGTGGACGCATACACCCAAGGCAAAGGATTCGATATCGTTTACGACACTGTCGGTGGCTCTGTACTCGATGCCTCATTAGGTATCATTGCACATTATGGACATATTTTAAGCTGTGCTGCATTCAGCTCACATAATCTGGCACCGTCGTCATTGCGCTCTGCAACATTGTCAGCGATTTTTGTGTTACACCCACAGCTCAGCGGAGAGGGGCGCAAACATCATGGCGACATTCTGCGGCAAATTACGGCTCTCGTTGAAGCTGGACAAATTAAGCCACTACTCGATCCGTTACGCTTTTCCCTTGACACGGCAATGGATGCACATAATGCCGTAGAGTTGGGGTCCATGGGTAAAGTAGTTATTGATGTAATTGCTTAAAAGGTCATTGTTGAGGATGCATATGAGCCCAAGAAAACTAGTTCGAACTGTTCGTTTCCATGAATTAGGTGGTCCCGAGGTGTTAACTATTGACTCGCTGGCGAGTCCAAGTTTGCAGGCCACTGATGTTCGTATTGCGGTCAAAGCTGTTGGCCTCAATCGTGCTGATGCCATGTTTAGGCGAGGCAACTATATAGAAAAGGCTGACTTCCCTTCGCGAATCGGCTATGAAGCATCCGGGATAGTCATTGAAATCGGGGAAGAGGTAGATCATTTACGCCTTGGGGACGAGGTTTGCATTGTCCCTCAGATGGGGCTTTCTCAGAATGGCTGCTACGCAGAAGAGATTGTCGTACCAAGTGAATATGTGGCACTCAAACCAGCAGGGCTAACCTTTGCTGAAGGCGCAGCAGCTTGGATGCAGTACCTGACAGCTTATGGCGCTTTGGTCGAAATTACTAACGTGCAAAAAGGCGATGCAGTACTGATAACCGCCGCATCGAGCAGTGTTGGATTGGCTGCGATTCAAATTGTGAATTCTCTGGGAGGTATCCCTATCGCTACAACTCTAACAGGAGCTAAAAAGGCTGCTGTGCTCAAGGCTGGCGCGGCCCATGTGATTGCAACCCAAGAAGAACCGCTACTGGATAGCTTGAAAAGCATCTTGGGAGCAAACAATTTAAAAATCGCATTTGATGCTGTCGGTGGGCCGCAGATAGCTGAAATTGCTGAAGCAATGAGCCCTGAAGGAACAATAATAGTACACGGAGCATTAAGTCCCGAAACAACTCCTTTTCCCTTAAAAATAGCACTTCGTAAAAGTCTGACAGTTAGGGGGTATGTGTTTACTGAGGTTATAAAAGACATCGAGCGTTTTCGCAGAGCAAAGCAATTTATCCACTCGGGTTTATCCGAAGGAACACTCAAGCCTGTCATTGATCGAAGCTTTAAATTTGAAGAGATAGTAGCAGCTCATCACTATCTGGGGTCAAATCAGCAGATTGGTAAAATAGTGGTCGTACTTGATTAACAGATGAAGGAAAACTTTATCTGTGTGTTGTGCTGGATCTGTTTAACCATGTCGTTGTAGGCTGGTTAATACATCACCGACAGGATAGAAAAATGGTTCTGCGAGCGGTGGAGATGGCTGTCTGGCAACGTCCTGAAGCGACACAGGCAATACTGCATTCGGATCGTGGAACGCAATTTACCAGCGGCAATTATCAACGGTATTTAAAAAAGCAACGACTTATTGGGGAGCATGAGTGCTGTCGGTCATTGTGCCGATATACTTTTTTACATCGAGCGGTTTCATAATCCAAGAATGCGACTTAGAGTAGCTAATCAAGACAGGTAGTTTACAAACATTTTAAACCGTCCGTAGAAACGGGGGAGAACCCCCGCCAGAACAATAAGACAAAGGGGTAGTGTATGGTAATTAACGATCTTCTCTGGCGGCGACCACGCCATCACATGGATGTCGATGAAACCCACGACCACGTGCACTGGGTGGAACTTTTCTTCGATCTGGTCCATGTAGTGACAATTTTCATTCTGGGGAATTACCTGTCCCATCATCTGGGGTGGCAAGGATTCTGGGTGTTTACGGGAATGTTCCTGGCGATTTTCTATGCCTGGGCAGACAGTTCGGTCTATAATTCGCTGTATATCTCCACGGACATGCCGCATCGAGTGGTGATGGCACTTAAGATTGTCACGATGATGACCATCGCGGCGGCAATTCCCGACGTGGGAGGTGAAGGCTGGACGTATTTCGCGCTGGGCTATGCGTTGAATCGGGCGCTGACGGCCTATCTTTACTGGCGGGCGCGCTGTACCGACAACGCGGGCAATACGCTGGCGCAGGAACAGGGGCGGAATTTTTTCGTGTTGGCCGGGGTGTTCGCACTGTCGGCTTTTTTGCCCACACCGGTCGCCTACTGGGTGTTTGCCGCCGGCGTGGCAGCAATTCAGCTGCAGTACATGCTGCCGCGCGTAGGCACGCTCCGCTTCGAACGCTTTATGCCTCAACTCGGACACATCTCGGAGCGCTTCGGCCTTTTGATGTTGATCTTGCTGGGTGAAGGCTTCTTTAAGCTGGTGGTCACGCTGGCCGACAAGGGCGTCTACAAAGTCAGCGCGGGTACGATGTTCAATGTGACCATGGGCGGCTTGTCCCTCTTCGCGCTGGCCTGGACTTATTTCGACTGCGCCGGCAATGCAAAACCGAAGAGCCGCACCAGTGCCGTGCTTCTGAGATACTGGCTTGCTCACATCGCGATTTTGTGGAGTGCGGTGACGATTGGCGTTGCGCTGGCCGGAGAAGTCTACGTCGGCCTGTGGGAGCCTTATCCGCCCGGCTACGCCGCGCTTGGCTCGGTCGGCCTTGCGGTTTTTTTAGCTTCGCTATGGGCGCTGCGTCGAACTGTGGCTGATGCCGCCGACAACTACCATAGCGCCGGTCTGAGGCTGTTCGGCATTGTCATGGCGCTGGTTGCGCTAGCCTTTCATCCCCTCGTACCGTCGATTGTCAGCAACGGGCTTTGGGTCCTAGCGCTGTTCTCGCAGATTGGTGTGCCGATTTTTCTAGCGGTAAGAGATACGCGCCGGTCTGATAAAATGCTGTGATGGAACATGGCTATGCCCATGCAATTTGACAGATAGCCGTCAGGGATTTGATGCGCTCTTCTTATGCTCATTAAGCCGGCCTTTTTGTTTTCGTGATCAGTGATTGTCCGTCGGCGCTTCGTCCTCAGTTAGCCGTGCGTCCTCCCGCATGGCGTGCCCCTTCTAAAATAACTGAGCCAATAATGTTCTATTCTGGTTACTTTAATGAACGTAATGTGCCTTAAGGTAATCAATTTGGCACTTTGTGCCTCTTATGTTTTCTGTTCAGCGTGTGCGCAATTTGCTCTGATTTTTTTACTATTTTCAGACTTAGGAGGCTGCTGCAAAAGGAAAAGCTGATAGTCTGACATATATCGAATTTATGATAAAAGGAAAATTAATAATGCCTAATTTCGATCCAAACTTTGAATCTACTCGCTTGGCTATGCTTTCAAAACAACACCCTGACATTGTGAAGGTGCCGGGTGAGGGAGTGTTTCGTGCGGAAGATGACGAAGACCGCCTAAGCGGAACATCTTGGACTCTTGAAGATGAGATTTTTGATTAGGTCACCGAATCTGGCTTCAAGCTATACTTGCTTGAACTTCTGGATAATTTCATAGAATACCGGGGTCAATGTAACGAGCTTCAGAAAAAGGAAGGGATTGTACGTTTCGCTGGTGGCACTTTAAATATTGAACAATTAAATTAAACGTAGCTTAATGTAGTGTCCAGTTTTACTGGATTAGATCACTTTATCTTCATTTGAATAATGACTTTAATGAGCTATTTTTGTCGTTCCAGTAATATAGAAGAAATGGAATTGCACCTTCTTTAATCTCTTCTGCTGAATAGAACTTCTCTGTATTGAAAGCTTTAAAATAAATTCCTTGGGAATAAGCTTTAACTGTTGAGGAAAGAATGAACGCCAAATAGATAAAAACAAGAATTGAGGTAAATATTGTTAATGATGTGGAAATTTGCATCAATGCAAAAGTAACAAGCAATAAAACCATTAGATGGGATAAACTTCTAATTTTATTAATTTTGATTTTGGTCATACATAAAAACCTATTTAAGTTCCTTCTTAAATTTTACCTATTATTCTATTCCTTGTGAGTCTATCTAGTCAATCTGTAGTATCTATATGAATTCAAATTTTCACAAAATATTATGAATTTTTGCTTTTTTTACTGCAACTCTAGGTTTTTCACTAAGTATTGTGAATTTGTTGCCCTGTTGATTATATCCCTCTATTATTCATAAATATCTGTGAATTTTGGTGATCAAAATGGAAATATCTGTTAGTTCAGCAAAGCAATTAGGTAAATTAATATCAGCTGTTAGAAAAAGCCAAGGGTTAGACCAAAAAACAATTGGAGAATTTTCGGGTAATAGTATCAATACGGTAGGTGACTTTGAAAAGGGGAGTGGTTCATTGTCCGTTAGCAGGTTATTTGATTTGATGGAGTCACTTGGTATTGAAATGAAAATAGACTTCGCGCTGCCTCCATCAGATACTTCAGCGCAAAAGAAGCTAATCAAACGCATTAGTGAGATAGTTTGATAATGGATAGATCGCTCACAGTATTTGTAAGTACAAAAAAAATGGGTGAGTTAAAGGATGTGAATGGTTTTTGGGCATTTGAATATTCACAAGAGTGGGTTAACTCAGATAAAAACTTCTCCTTGTCACCGGATATACCAATTCAAAATGAAATGACGTTAGACACAGGTACTAAACGTCCTGTTCAGAGCTTTTTTGATAATCTTTTACCCGAAGAAAACGCGCGCAAATTATTAGCAAAAGATGCGCAAGTTGACTACTACGATTCATTTGCATTACTAGAAGTGTCAGGTATTGAGTCCGCTGGTGCCTTAATAATGTTGCCTAAGGGGGGTGTCTTGCCAGATCCAAGTGCTGAGCCTCTAGAATTATCTGCTCTTTCAGAGAGGATAAAAGCTCTCCCTAAAGCACCATTGAATAAGAGACAAGGTAGTAGGATGTCACTCGCTGGGGCACAATATAAAATGCTAGTTATAAAAAAAGGCTCTGATTTTTTTGAAGGTAATGCAGGTACGCCTTCCACTCATATATTGAAACCAGATCATTCAGAGCCTGATGATTATTGGCAAACGACTTGTAATGAATGGTTTGTTATGAGGCTTGCTAAAATGATGGGTATAGATGTACCAAAAGTGGAGTTATTGTATGTACCTGAGCCTATCTATTTAGTTGAAAGATTTGACCGGTATGGTAAATACCCGAATCAAGAGCGTCGACACATTATTGATGCGTGTCAACTATTGAGTTTTGGTAAAGATTTTAAATATGCAGCTTCAACTGTTGAAATTTATAAGAAGATATTGGGCAAAGTTCGGACTAAGGCACAAGATACAATAAAGCTATATCGCTGGGTTATTTTTAATTTTCTTATAGGAAACGGTGATGCACACCTAAAAAATATTAGCTTTTATTATGGGGATGGGGATCCACAGCTGACACCATTTTATGATTTATTGTCTACGATAATATATGTGCAAGAAGGGACTAAACCACTTGAGCAAAAATTATCAATACCGATAAATGGAAAAGAAACATTTGATGAATTAAGGCGAGATGATGTTTTGGCTTTTGCAAATGAAATTGGCATGCCAGACAAGGGAGCTGCAACTTACTTAGATTCCATGGTTAAAAACATTCAAGGTGTATTTGAGATTCTTTACAAAGAAGTCCTAGAAATGCCAACTACTCCTACACGCGCTGTAGAGTTACGTATGCTAAGGGAAATACAATATAAAGTTTTAAATGAAATGGTGGAAAGGTTAAGAATTAGCTAGTTGCATCAACTAAAGTAAGTTGAAGTATGAGAAACCAAATCATTTGAGCCCCAAAATTGTTTTTGGACAGAATGTATGGTACGCCCCGTTTTGCAAGTTAATAACTAAAATAACGGAGATGGTTTGCGCTAATGTATTCAGAGTCTATTAGAGACTAACATTAGTCCCAGCTCTACGATGAGATCTGCGCCAGATTGTCCTCAAAAACGAGAAAGCATTTTTCTTGCTGAACTGTCCACAAGGTCTTCAATCTGGTGGTCTAACCGTTTTGTCATCATTAATTATCATATGCAAACTGACTTAAACTCTAATTTCAAAAGGCTTCTTCGTGGTCATTACAGACCAAGCTATTCTTGCTATT
>NZ_JAJJZF010000029.1:0-50210 GCF_020966275.1 Pseudoalteromonas sp. MB41
GAAGAAAGCACTGGTATAACCGAGTGACCAACTGTTTGCTGTCATCGTTTTTAACACTTCTACCTTAAATGCTTGAGAATAAGGTTTGTGAACAGACCTGAAGCTTTCAGCGCCATGAATTCGATAAATAGCGGTCCAATATCGGACCTGCCTATCTGTAACATTAAATCTGTTACTTACTGTCGAAGAGCTTTCAGACAAAGCGAGCTCTGCTATTTTGAGCTTAAAAGCTCGATGATGTTTGGACATAAAAAGACCCCCAGTAATTGGAATGTCCAACTATTGGGGGTCACTTCATTATGCGCGGTTTTTTATTACATCAATATCACCCTGCCGAAAAGAAGCTTTTGATACCACGGCTCTACCTCCTAAAAAACCCCTCAAAATTAGTATGTTAAACAACAGTTACCATGAGTTTTATTCTCTTGAACATGTGAGCATGCTAAATGTGCTTGCTGATCTTTAACATTCTAATAGTGCCCTAAAATAATTCGGTAAGATTGAGGTTTCAGAGCGGTGCTGTATACACCCTAAAAAGACAAGAGATAAATTAAATACATTCCCGAAGCACTAACTTTTTATTCTCATCAACAACAACGAATAGCAGCTGGGACTAGTAGCAAACAAGGCTAAATAACAAAAAGCGATCTTCAACAAGCACTATCAAATGATACTAATTCGCTTAATTAAGTAAGAAATTTTGAGGCGATAAAACTTCGTTGATAATAAAGCAAAATTTCGGTATTTAGTTGTTCTCAGCAATTGCTCCTGCATTGTTCTACCTCCTGCTTCGATGCAGCCGTAAATAAGAAATTTTTAGCCCGGTAGTGACCTGTTTAATCTCTCAAAATGATTAAGTATTATTGCGAATTGGTGTGAGAACTGAATACAAAAAAGACCCTAAACAGGGCCTTTTTCATACATTTTTAAAAAACTTACTTTTTGAGCAGTAAATCGTGGATATTGGCTAAATCCGATTTACCTTCAATAATTTCATCCGGTGTTAAGCCTGAAAGCTCGTGAGGGAACACCAGCCACTCGTCAGACTCATGAATATAATAATCTGGCACCATGTCTACCTTTGAGTTTTTAGGCTTGTAGTAGGGGCAAGCAACGCGAATATCGCGTGGTAAGTTTAAGCGCATTAATTCAGATAACTTTTCTTTTAATGCAAAAATACTGCGGCCAGAATCAAAAACATCATCCACAATAAGCAAAGAGTCACCCGCATTTGCATTTTCAATAATATAATGCAGGCCGTGTACTTTAATTTCTTTCGATTGCTGATTGATACCGTAATACGATGATGTACGAACAGCAATGTGGTCTGTCTCTATGCCTTTGTAATCGTAGTATTCTTGTACTGCAATACCAATTGGAGCGCCACCACGCCAAATACCAATGATGAAATCAGGACGAAAACCATCGTCATAAACTTGTGCCGCAACACGAAATGAATCTTCGAGAAGCTGCTGCGCAGTGATATAGCACTTATCTGACATAAATAGAAACCCCAGTGTGAATTGATCATCCAAGTGTAGTTAATGAAATATAAACTAACCACTTGATGAGAAAATGTGGGGCGAGATTTTATACTATATTGTGCGAAAAATCTTGTATCCGTTTGTAAAATTACCAAAAACGAAAAACGCCCATCATCGGGCGTTTTTACTTATTTAGTTAGCAAACTGGTTATTACGCTTTCTCTAATAACGTTCTTGCTACTGTGCGCATCCCTTGGGTTGTTGCACCTGCAGCCCACTCGCTTGTGCTACCCATATTAAATGCTGCTGCAAGGTCAATATGAACCCATCCCTTGCCATCATTTGGCACAAAGCGAGATAAGAAACCAGCCGCATTCGATGCACCACCATAGCCACCGCCTTTTTGTGGGCGGCTGTTTGCTGTATCAGCATATGGTGAAGGGCAATTTTGTTGATGCCACTTCTCAAGCGGTAATGGCCAAGCGCCTTCCATTTCTTGCTCTGCAAAGTCTTGCACTTCACGGACAAATTCTTTATCAAGGCCAAATAGTGCGTTGTACTCTTGACCAACAGCCACCAGTGCAGCACCGGTTAGCGTTGCTGCATCAATAATTAATGGCGCACCGGTTTCACCCGCAGCCATTAAGCCATCAGCAAGCACTAGACGGCCTTCTGCATCGGTATTAACAATTTCAACTGTGGTGCCATTTTTATAGGTAAGAATATCACCTAGTTTATATGCATGGCCTGAAATTAAGTTTTCAGCACAACATAGGAATAATTTAATGCGCTTATTAACGCCACGGTTAATCGCAAGTGCTAAACCAGCCGTTACGGTTGCTGCACCGCCCATGTCACACTTCATGCCTAGCATGCCTTCACTTGGCTTAATAGAGTAACCGCCAGAGTCAAATGTAATACCTTTACCAACTAGCGCAGCGGCCACTGGCGCCGTTTCGTCACCCGTAGGGTTATAGTCTAGCTCAAGTAGTACAGGTGGGCGCTCACTACCACGACCAACCGCATGAATACCAATCCATTGCTGCTCAAGTAATGCATCCCCTTTAATAATTTGATAGCTAACATGCTCAGGCGCTAATGACTGAATAAACTCAGCCGCTTTACCAGCAAGGCTTTCAGGGAAAATATCATCAGCGGTCCCATTGATCATTTGACGAGCCCAAGTCGCTGCTTGCGTTAAAGAAGCCAGCTCTTTGCTGTCTGTTTTTGCATTCTCGGCAAATTCAACTGCGTCTAAATTCTTTGGTGAAACAAAGCCTTGGTAAAAAGCCCACTGTGTTTCTGTGCACCAAACATCACCCGTTAGCGCAATATTTTTTAAACCTTGATTCGCTAACGTACGCGCTGCTTTCTGAACGTTTTTAAGTGTATCTTGTTCAGTTAAATGAATAGTTGCGCCTTGTTCAGTAAAAGAAAGAGAGGCTTTATCACCCCAATGTGCGGCAGCAGCCTGCTCGCTTAGTTGAACTAAAAATTTTTCCGACATGTTAGAATACTCTTTTTGCGCTAAAAATTGTTCACTGAGTTTACTACAGGCTACGTCAGTTCCCAACCGCTTGCGATAAATAACGCCTTAAATGACAACCAAGGTGCACTCTGCTTGGTTATTCACTTACAATATAGAAAAGCTCAAATAAAAACAAAATAATGAAATTTAATCCTCCATTACAATCAGCCACTTTATTAAAGCGCTATAAGCGATTTTTGGCTGATTTAGTCACGCAAGATAATCAACAATTTACAGCACATTGCGCCAATACAGGCAAAATGACAGGCTGTGCCGAGCCAGGTTTTAACGCGTTTTACTCAACCAGTGATAACCCAAAACGTAAATACCCGCAATCGTTACAACTCACCCAAAATCAACATGGGCATTTAATTTGTGTTAATACTGCAGTTGCTAATCAAGTCGTTCAAGAAGCTCTCGAAAATCATCTTATCAAGCAGCTTGATGGCTACGATACACTGCAAGCTGAAGTGAAATACGGTCAAGAGAATAGCCGCATCGATTTTTTATTAACGGCTGAAAACACCGCTCATTGCTATGTTGAGGTTAAGTCAGTGACCTTGCTATCAGAGGAAAAGCCAGAAACTGGTCAAGGTTACTTTCCCGATGCTAAAACAGTGCGAGGACAAAAACACCTGCGCGAGTTAATAGAAATGGTGCAACAGGGGCACCGAGCTGTTTTGTTTTTTGCTGTATTACATCAAGGAATTAATACAGTCAGTGGCGCATCACATATAGATGCTAAATACAGCGAACTATTAGTACACGCCGTTGACTGTGGTGTAGAAGTATATGCTTATAAAGCAGAGATTTCAGCCAGTCACATTGTACTGGCTGAAGAAGTGCCGTTTATTGCTTAGTCATTGAGATATCAATTTCATCGATCAGATTTTGTTCTATATCTGCTTCTTTGTAGTATAACGGTCTGAGTTTTGCTGTTTGAGAATAATAACGGCTTTGATCATCAAAGTGCTCTGAACGTGAATCAGAGCTCTGTGACATGGTTAATAATCCTTTAGCAACCGGTCCATCCTCAGTAAAATTCATCACAAACATCCAGCTTGAACCATAGTTCACAGGGTAGCCTTGCGCTGATAAATTTGACGCTAAAGGTTGGCCTGTAACTGCATCCGGTAATGTTTGATAATCAGCATAAGGTATCAGAGTAGAGCGTGTTAAATTACTTCTATCGTATCTGAAAACATTAAAGCCTCCCTCAACATGCATCGGCCCAGCCCATGGAAGCTGCTCACCTGAAGCATGCCCTCCGGCCAGTGATTTTTCTACGAACTGAAGCTCAGCTAAAGTACTTGTTAATGGCACCCCATTCGCCTGCACATTTAACATAGCGTGCGCCAGCGCTTTTAATGCAACTTTATCTTGGCGTAGAGTATGAGGCGTATTAGCCGGGTCTGTAACATCAAAGTTGTTATATAAGTGTGCTGAAGGATTAAATAGATGCGCAAACTCACGGATCAATGCAGCACCTTCTGTATCTAAGTTCATAGCACCATTCCAGTTAGCAACGATATCGCAGGCAGGACTAATATCCACGTCAATACCCGCTGAAACTTGCACCGGTGTATTTCCTTGGGCAATACATTGTGAGGCTAAATCGGTAAACACCAGTTCACCTAAGTAGATGCGATTGCCAATTAATGCCTGTTCTAATTCATCAAGTGTAAATTTACCGTCTTCTCCCCCGCCTTCTTGCAATAACTTCAGACCCATTCGTGTTCTTAGTGATAAAGGCTTATGTACATCACCATACTGCGCAGCAAAACCAAGTAAAGGCTGTTTTAAGTTTGTCACCCAATAACTATCATTCGAGTTTTGTACATAGTCTGTCCGCGTAAGCTGGGGTGCTTCAGAAAAAGGCACTTTACCTTGGCTTTCAAAAAGCTTCATGTTGCCAGGCACCAAATCAAAGCCCGTTGATTCCCTCAAAGCAACGAGCTCAGGCTGCAAACGAATTGCTAGGTTAGCAGTGTCATCTAATTTAAGCACTGTGCTGTCATCAACGTAAAAAACAGTGCCCGTTTTATCTGTTGCCATCGTATTGTTGAACGACACCCCATCAAACTGAGCGAATGACGCTTTCATATCATCAAGACTCACGGCTTGGTTGAGTGCTGACCACTGCGCTACAACATCCATATTAAATTCATTGGCATCTTTTATGGTAAATGCTTGAGTGTCATTCCAGCCTAACCCTCTTTCAGCAGGCGTTTCTAGCATCAAACCATGGTGGCTGTAATAAAATGGTTTTGTAAGCTCAATCGTTGTGTTTGGCCCCACAGCAACCTCCACCGTTACCATTTTACTGGTAATAGTGTGTTGCTCACCCTCAACACCATAACTCATGCGATCATTTTCATTTAATGCGAGCTGATAAATTAAAAAGTGACGTGCCGTCGAGAAGGTGTGCGTCCAGGCCACATGTTCATTAAAACCTATATTAATAACACCAGGCATGCCTTGCAGGCTCCCACCCATCACATTCATGGCACCAGGGACTGTTAAGTGTGACTGCCAAAAACGCAAATTTCCTTCATGAGGAAAATGTGGATTTGCTAATAATCCGCCCTGACCGTTGGCCATCATCTCTTTACCCAGCCCCCAGCCATTTGAGCCCAAGTGCTCAAATTTCTTCTCTAACTTAAATTGCTTTGCTTGCTGATTTATATTTTTAACAAGGCTCGAAACGGCACTCGGTTCACTACCACTTGGCACAGGCAAATACTCATCACCATCACCTGGGTTTGCAAAAAATGCTAATTCTAAAAAGTTAGCTGAGCTTGCAAGTTGCACTGTCGCCATTGAATAAGCCAGCATATCTTGAGCCGTTAAGCTAATAACCCAAGGCTGAGATGCACATTCAGGCGCTAAATTTTCAGCCCCCGTATCAGTCACATATTTATTGAAGCCCTGCACAAACCCTTCAAAATGAGCACGACTTGTTTCATCTAATTCAGCATAATGTTCCGCCGCATACTCATTTACACCTAGAGCTTTATAACCAAAATCAGAGATTAAGTGTTTTGAATCGCCACTCCCCGCAACTTGATCAGGGCCATAGTATTTAGCACGCTCGCCGCGGGTTTTAATTATTTGATCCATTAATAAACACGCATGATCTTTTGCATAAGCATAGCCACTGCCAAATGCCAAGCTTTCAAGGTTTGATGCTGTAATATGTGGGACGCCATAACTTGTCCAACGAATATTGGCATCAAGCGTCTTGTTATCTGCAAAAGTAGGTATTGCGACCTTTACAACATCTTCAGGTTCGGGTGTTGTCGTAACGGGGGGCTCAACGGTTTTGTTATCGTTATCTGAGTTACAACCTACAGCAAGAAATGCGGCTGCAATGCTGAACATTATTGGATGAAGTTTCATTGTGCTTCCTTTATTATGAGTATTATATCCATCAACCAGCTTGCCTTAATTAAAAGACTAAATCTTGACCCTCCACGCAAAATATTGACTTTGCGCGCCTAGTCATGCAGCTTAACTGTTGCTAATAATAATAAAAAATGAACGACTATGTTTTATGTCAATAGCCAAATCATTCGCTCCTTGGTCTATTTCTTACAAAAACAAGGGCTTGAAAAAGAACAGCTGCATGCATTACTTGCTGAGCGCCGCTGTTATCTCAATGAAACTAGCTACCGATTTCCTGTATCAGATTACGAATCGTTAATGCATTATGCTGACACCCAGCTTAAGCAAGAGCATATAGGCCTTTTGTTTGGTCAATCACTCAAAGCACAAAACTGGGGGCTATTGGGGCATGTCGCCTTGGTGAGTCAAAATCTTGAGAAAGCGCTGCAGCATGCGCAAAGATTAAATTCACTGGTAAGAAACATTGGTCGAATAGAGCTGAGAAAAGTGCAGCAGCAATGCCAACTGAGCTGGCATGCACGAAGCCCAATACGACATTACATGGTAGATGAACTGTTTAGTAGTTGGTTATCGTTTGCAAACCACTGCTGCCAGCAGAACGCTGAACTTGCGCTTGAAAAAGTAACCCTTACCAGACCCATTCCGAGCACTGCGAGTGTGCACATTTATCAGCATACTTTTAACTGCCCTATCGAATTTGGTGCCAAATCCAACAGCCTTATTTTTAATGAAAAACTACTTAATAGCCGTTTACACTCGCCAAACCCAGAGCTTGAACAACTCTTGTTATCGCAAGCGGGAGATTTAACGCCGTATGCAGATCATATTAATGAATTAAATGCCTTTATTGCCTGCCAATTCCCTGTTATTCCAAGTGTTGAGCAAGCCGCATTACAATTAGGCTTAAAGAAACGCAGCTTGCAGCGCTACCTCACTGGGCAGCAACTAAGCTTCACAAAGTTAATTGATCAGCAAAGAAAACAACACGCAAAACGCATGTTACTGCAAGGCTATTCAGTGCTTGAGATCAGCAATAAACTGGGATTTTCAGAGCAGAGTGCTTTACAACGCGCATTTAAACGCTGGTACGACACAACCCCCAAAAAGTTTCTCAATGAACACATGTTTTAAGTTGTAATATGATTTTTTGCCCATATAACTTAGCAAATTAAAAATTGCACGGGCCGTGTAAACGAATAAAACCGCCCATTCTTATTTTTAAAGTCGATAAGTTGGGGCATACAGGATTAATTAAAAAATAAATTTGCCTCAAACAGAAGATTCTGCTATTTATAGCCGCCGGCTAATGCTGGGCAAAATATTAAGGATTTAGGAGAAAGTTATGCCAGACCAGAAAAGACTAGGGTTATTGGCTCAGGCCGGGTTAGAGCCGTATCAGGAACAGCCGGGTGAAGAGTATATGAATGATGCACAACGTGCTCATTTTAAAACAATTTTAGAAGCTTGGCGTAACGATTTACGTAACGAAGTAGACCGTACTAAATCGCACATGCAAGATGAAGCAGCTAACTTTCCAGATCCAGTAGACCGTGCAGCACAAGAAGAAGAGTTCTCTTTAGAGCTTCGCACTCGTGACCGCGAACGTAAACTGATCAAGAAAATTGAAAAAACAATTCAATTAATCAAAGATGATGACTTTGGTTATTGTGAATCATGTGGTATCGAAATTGGTATCCGCCGCTTAGAAGCGCGTCCAACAGCTGATTTATGTGTTGACTGTAAAACGCTTGCGGAAATTAAAGAAAAACAATCAGGACGCGGTTAATTACATACATTAATTAACCTATGTCTACCACAGCCGTTAATGCGCCTATGCGCACATACAGGGGCCGTTTTGCGCCATCACCTTCTGGGCCATTGCACTTTGGCTCATTAATAGCGGCTGTGGGCAGCTTCCTTGATGCAAAATCAAATCAAGGTAAGTGGCTAGTCAGAATAGAAGACATTGACACAACCCGTGTTGTACCCGGCGCAAGCGATGACATATTACGCACTCTAGAAGCGTATGGGCTGCACTGGGACGAAGGCGTTATCTACCAAACTAAACGCCATACTGAATACCAAGCCGTTGTTGACGCACTCATTACAAAGAACCTTGTCTACGCCTGTCATTGCACCCGTAAAGAAATCAAAGCAATGGGCGGAATATACCAAGGGTATTGCAAATCAAAACATCACCCATTAAACGATTCTGCACTGCGCTTAACTCAGCAATTTGCGACGAGTGAATATCATGACCTTATTCAAGGTCAGGTGAATATTGACAGCCGACTTGCTAAAGAAGACTACCTTATAAAACGAAGTGATGGCTTATTTGCTTATCAGCTGGTTGTCGTCGTCGATGATATTGCACAAGGAATAAGCCACGTGGTGCGTGGAGCCGATTTACTCGAGCCAACAGCAAGACAACTCAGCTTATTTAAGCAACTAGGGCAACCAGCACCTAACTACGCGCATCTACCATTGGCTGTTGCAAAGCCCGGTTTTAAATTATCAAAACAAAACTACGCACCGGCCATATCAAAACGAGCGCCAAAACCAGCATTATTTGATGCGTTTCGTTTTTTAGGTTTAAACCCAGAGCCTGCTCTATTGTCTTCAACAGTCGAAGAAATGCTTAATTGGGCAATCTCAGCCTACCGTATTGAAAACATCCCAACAGCGCTAGAAATACAAGTTAGTGAGAATCCACACGCCACTTTTTGTGATTTTCAAGTCATTACAAAATAAATTGCCAATTTTAAAGGCAGAGTAACTTAATTTTTGAGCCACGCTGGTATATGATAGCGACCCAAAGTGTGCGAATCATTAACACCATACTGTAGCGTCATATAAAACACACATTTACTGACTCAATCTCATATCGACGAAGTGAAAAAACACACGCTATACTTGATGAGTCGCAAAGTCCGCGTCGTAGGAGACAGATTATTATTTCCAAGCTTTTTCAATTTTGTCGGCAAATTATCGGCCCAAATGCCTCGACTTCAACAAATGCCGCACAAACGAGCGAGTTACCTTTGGTGATCGAGCGCAGTGAACATGGTATTTCACGCAAACAATTTAGCCCAAATGCAATCAAAGTATTATACCGCCTCAAAGAAGGTGGCTACGATGCTTACTTAGTCGGTGGTTGTATTCGAGATATATTGTTAGGCCAACAACCTAAAGACTTTGACGTAGTTACAAATGCGACGCCAGAACAAATCAAAAAACTATTTCGTAACTGTCGCCTAATTGGTCGTCGCTTTCGTTTAGCGCACATTGTGTTTGGCCGTGAAATAATTGAAGTTGCTACGATGCGCGGCCATCATGAAGCCGACGAAGAAAAAAACCACGTTAGCCAATCTAGCGAACATGGGCAACTGCTGCGTGATAATGTGTACGGTAGTATTGAAGAAGACGCCGAGCGTCGAGATTTCTCAATTAATGCGCTGTATTATTCAATTAATGATTTTTGCATCTATGACTACGCCAACGGTATTAGTGCAATAAAAGCCAAACAGGTTGAATTAATTGGCGATCCAGAAACCCGCTACCGTGAAGACCCTGTACGTATGCTGCGTGCAGTCCGTTTTGCAACAAAGTTAGGCATGACCATTTCGCCTTCGACAGAAAAGCCAATGAAAGAGCTTGCAAGCTTATTAGACCACATTCCTCCTGCACGTCTATTTGAAGAGTCACTCAAGCTGTTTTTAAATGGTAAAGCAGAAGAAAACTATATCATGTTGCGTCAGTATGGCCTTTTCAAAGCCCTATTCCCTGCCCTTGATAAAATTTTGAATGCTAACCCAGATGGACTCGAGAACGCATTTATTCTGCAAATGTTTAAAAACACAGATAAACGTATCAATGCAGAGAAAAAAGTAACCCCTGCGTTTATATTCGCTGCACTATTGTGGTTCCCGTTATTAGACATCGCTAAAAAATTACAGCAACGTGACCAACTTTCTGAGTTTGATGCATTTGCACAAGCGATGAATAAGGTACTCAGTGAAAGCGCACAACATATTGCCGTACCTAAACGGTTCACTTTAGGCGCTAGAGATATCTGGCATATTCAACAACGCCTTGATAAACGCGGTGGCCAACGCGCATACCGGTTAACGCAACAGCCTCGTTTTAAAGCTGCTTACGACTTTTTACTATTACGTGTTCAAGCTGGTGAGCAGCAACATCAAGAACTTGCTACGTGGTGGACGGCGTATTTAAGCCAAGATATAAATGGCCAAAAAGAGATGGTTAAGGCACTTGGCCATCAAGGTGGCCCTAAACGCCGCCGTCGACCTCGTAAGAAAAAAGCAGAATAAACATGAACATAGTGTATTTAGGGTTAGGCGCAAATTTAAATGCGCCACGTACACAAATTCGTAATGCTATTACAGCATTACAAGGGCTACCAGAAATTGAGCTGGTTTGCGTATCGCATGATTACGCAAGTAAGCCAATGGGGCCACAAGATCAACCCGACTATGTCAATGCGGTTGCGTGTATTAAAACGGCTCTGCAACCAGAGCAACTACTCGATTTAACCCAAGCAGTAGAACGTGATCATGGCCGTGTACGTAAAGAAGAACGTTGGGGACCTCGCACCCTTGATATTGATATTCTATTATTTGGTGACCAAGTGATCGACACGCCTCGCCTTACCGTGCCTCATTATGGCCTCGTTGAGAGAGAGTTTGTTGTTTATCCTTTATTAGAGATAGCCCCTTCTCTTGTTTTACCGAATAACCAATCACTTGCTGATATAACAAAAACGTTGCCTTTAAACGATTTACAAAAACTCCCTCAGCAGTAATCAACCTAGGCGAAGCCTTAGAGGAAATTATGTCTAAAATCACCGTTTCAACTCTTAATAAAATGAAACACGAAAAACAAAAAATTACCGCGCTTACAGCTTACGATGCCAGCTTTGCAAAATTGTTTCATGATAATGGCGTCGAAGTGATTTTAGTCGGTGACTCACTGGGCATGGTTTTACAAGGTGGTGATGACACATTAGCAGTAACGAACAGCGAGATTGCTTACCATACACGGTGTGTCCGCGCCGGTAGCCGCGAGCTATTCATCATCGCTGACTTACCTTTTATGACCTACTCAAACCCTGCCGATGCGTGTAAAAATGCAGCCGAGTTAATGCGTGCTGGCGCCAACATGATCAAACTTGAAGGTGGCGAGTGGTTACACGACAGCATCCGCGCAATGACGCAACAAGGTATACCTGTGTGTGGTCATTTAGGTTTAACACCTCAGTCTGTGCACGTATTTGGCGGCTTTAAAATTCAAGGCCGCGAACAATCACAAGCTGATAAAATGCTTAGCGATGCTAAAGCGCTTGAAGCTGCAGGTGCACAATTATTGGTATTAGAGTGTATTCCTAGTGAATTGGCTAAGCGTATTACCGATGAATTAACTATCCCTACAATCGGAATTGGTGCTGGCAATCAAACCGACGGACAAATTTTAGTTATGCACGACCTCGTCGGCATTTCAGCTGGTTATATCCCTAAGTTTTCAAAAAACTTTTTACTTGAAACAGGGAATATGCCAGCAGCCGTGCAAAAGTATTGTGAAGATGTAAAAAGTGGTGCTTTCCCAAGTACCGAACATGAGTTTAAATAATGCAATCAATCACTGAAATTAAATCGTTACGTAGTCAAATCAAAGCTTGGCGTCAAGCTGGACTTAGCATTGCACTCGTCCCAACCATGGGCAACTTGCACCAAGGGCATTTTTCATTAGTTGAAAAAGCAAAAACATTAGCCGATAAAGTCGTCGTCAGTATTTTTGTTAATCCTATGCAATTTGGCGCCAATGAGGATCTCGACAACTACCCGCGCACGCTCAACGAAGATAAACAAGGCCTAGCAGAACTTGAAACTGACATCGTGTTTACGCCGTCAGTTGAAACCATCTATCCAAATGGCCTTGGTGAACAAAGCTTTGTTGATGTACCTGGCGTGTCGATGGGTTATTGCGGTGGTTCACGTCCCGGCCATTTTAAAGGTGTCGCCACCGTTGTGACTAAGTTATTCAATCTTGTGCAACCTGACTTTGCCTGTTTTGGTGAAAAAGATTTTCAGCAACTGCAAGTGATTAAAACCATGACACGCGATCTCTCTATCCCTGTCGAGATTGTCGGTGTACCTACGTGCCGTGAAATATCAGGCCTTGCTATGAGCTCACGTAATGGCTATTTGTCTGATGAGCAAAAAGACACCGCAAAAGTATTATTTGCAACCCTTAACGAGACGGCTGAGCAGCTAAAACAAGGCCAAACGAATTTCGCTGAATTAGAAGCTAAAGCCAAAGCCACGCTTGAAGCCGCAGGCCTAAAACCTGATTATTACTCGATTGCCGAGCGTTCAACGCTAAAAGCTGCATCAGCAGCGGATAAACAACTGGTTATTTTAGCCGCAGCCTTCTTAGGATCGGTTCGTTTAATTGATAATTTGCAAGTTACGCTGGATTAAGTTTCAACAATCTGGGTAAGATGGATTTAAAAGAATAGCCATATACTAGGGATAAGCATGAAAAAATTACCAGCTCTTGCAGCATCATTGTTTGCATTCACCTTGTTAGCAGCTTGCTCAAGCAAGATTGATAACCCAGAAATGCAACAATGTGCCCAACAAAACTATCAATGCGAAGCCAGCTGCGAACAGCAAAGCACCGCAGATGGCTTAGTTCATAAAGTCTGTAGTAACAAGTGCATCGAAGCTTACAATCAATGTAAAGCGAATGCAGAAAAGTTAGGCGAAGTTAAATAAATTTGCCTTTCTGAGGCACTGAATTATATCAATTTACTTAATTAAACATTCTATTTTGAGTGTTATTGCGAATTGGTATGTGTCAGTTCAGTGCCTGCACCTTCCTTCTCGATTACAATTTCACTTTTTCAATTAAGCCTCTGCTAATTTTGTTCATATTTTTGTTCATCCTTTAAGCTATTCATATTAGGGCAAGCTTTCGTTCATTAAACTTCTCCATATTGGTGACGAATTAACAACTGCTACCGTGTAATTGTTTCTCACTAATTTCAAAATTTACTCTTCGCATTTAGCTGTACCAACTCAACGTCATTGAGATTATTAGTGTTTTTTTAGGTTCACTTTTTGCTGAGAGGTATGAATGAATAAACGTGATTTACGGCTAAAGGAAAAATTAATGAAACCAGAAACCCGAACTAAGCTCTTCAGCGCTGTTAAAAAGAAGACCTTCTTGGGCGTATTATTAGCCATGAGTGCAGGCCATACTTACGCAACTGAAAACCAAACTCAGCCACAAGAAACTGAAACACAGCACACCGTTGTTGAGCAAAAGCCTGCGATGATCACAATTCCACAAGAGAAACTATTTGATGTAATCACTGCTCGCGCTAAAAAGTTAGCCTCTGAGCCGTATGTCGCACCAAAAGATTTAGAACTTGAAGCATTAACCAGCATTGGTTATCAAGATTACCGTGCTATTCGCTTTCGCCCAGATCAAGCAATCTGGAAAGATCAAAGCTTATATGAAGTGCAGTTATTTCATCCCGGCTTTTTATATAAATCACCGGTGGCAATTAATACCCTAGAGCAAAATGCCGAAGTTAAAAGCTTGCCTTTTAAAACTGATTATTATCGTTACGATGCAACCGCGGCTCCGTTGGAAGCAGAAATAAGCACTGCAATTAAGAATACTCAGTTGGGTCATGCCGGTTTTCGCCTGCATTTTCCGCTCAATAATAGCGAATACAAAGATGAAGTTGCGGTATTCCAAGGTGCCTCTTATTTTCGTTTAGTGGGCCCACACCAAGTCTATGGCCTTTCAGCCCGCGGACTTGCGGTTGATACTGCTCTTAGCTCGGGCGAAGAATTTCCCGTGTTTAAAGAATTTTGGTTAGTAAAACCAGCGCCTGAAGACACCACTATCGTGCTTTATGCACTGCTTGATAGCCCATCTGTTGCTGGAGCATATCGTTTTGAGTTAACACCTTCGACAAACACTGAAGTAAAAACTCAGATGCAAATTTTTGCCCGCAAAGATATTAAAAAACTGGGTATAGCACCACTAACAAGTATGTTTTATCACGGTGAAAACAGCACCAAGTTTTTTGATGACTACCGTCCAGAAGTACATGACTCAGACGGCCTATTAATGCAATCAGCAGAGGGTCAATGGGTATGGCGAGCACTTAACAACCCTAAAAAATTAAGTGTTACATCATTTAGTTATGATAACCCGAAGGGATTTGGCCTCGCACAACGTGACCGTGATTTTAACAATTACTTAGACACAGAGGCACATTACCATAACCGCCCGAGCATGTGGATTGAGCCAATGGGTTCATGGGGGAAAGGCCGCGTTGAGCTGGTAGAGATTCCCACAGACACAGAAACTAACGACAACATTGTTAGCTACTGGGTGCCTGAGCAAGCGATGAAAGCAGGCGATAGCTTAAGTTTCAGCTATAAGCTATCAACTTTTAATGCAACCCTTGCATCTCAAGATAAAGCGAGTGTTTTAAGAACACGCATAGGCAGTGCAGCCCTGCCTGGCGAAAAGAATCCACCACCAAAAAGTCACCGTCAATTTACTGTTGACTTCAGTGGTGAAAACATCAATCAACTGTCTGCAAATTTTGCTATGAAGGCCGATTTAACACTGTCATCAGGTGAGATTAGCGATAAAACAGTTCAGCAGTTACCGAATAATCAAGGATGGCGCGTCGCGTTTAAAGTGGCGCCAGAGGGAGATAAGCCTGTCGATATGCGCTTATCGTTAAAACTACGTGACAAAGAAATCAGCGAGGTATGGAGCTATGTCTGGTATCCAAATGACGTCCAATAGCAAAACATTAACACCAACCGCAATGCCATTTAAGAAAACTCGCGTTTGGCTATTTTCATGCCTTGCGCTAGCGATTACTGCATATGGTGTGTGGATCATGTTCGATATTTTAAATTCTAACGGCATGACACCGCTTGAGTACGCATTGCTGTTTTTATTTTCAGTGACCTTCGCGTGGATCGTAACAGCCTTTTGTAGTGGCTGTATGGGCTTTATTTTACAACTGCTGCGTATTGACCCACTGACGCTTAAACGTCAAAAGCCCATTGAAATTAACGAACATGCATTAAGCCAGACTAAAACAGCTGTCGTAATGCCAATTTATAACGAAGATACCGAGCGTGTGATAGCTGGTTTTGAAGTGAGTCTTCGATCGCTCGCTAAAACGGGCCAAATGCCGAACTTCGATTTCTATTTACTTAGTGATACACAAGATCCAGAGATTGCGCGCAATGAGCTAAAAGCATGGAATGCATTAACGGCACGTTTAGGTGACTTAGCTCAGCATACTTTTTATCGTCGTCGTGAAGATAATAAACACCGTAAAGTGGGTAACCTCACTGATTTTTGTGAACGCTGGGGAAGTCAATACGAGCACATGATTGTACTTGATGCTGACAGCATCATGACAGGAAAATGTATGCTTGAGCTAACCACAAGCATGATCAGTAATCCAAAATCAGGCCTTATTCAAACGATTCCGATTCCGGTTCGCCAAGATACTTTTTTTGGTCGATTTTTACAATTCGCCTCAATTTTATACAGCCCTATGCTGGCGACAGGTTCTGCATTTTGGCAAACCAATCAAGCAAATTACTGGGGACACAACGCAATTATTCGTGTTGAAGCCTTCACGCAATGTTGCGGTCTTCCTGTATTAAAAGGCAATGCCCCTTTTGGTGGAGAGATTTTAAGTCACGATTTTGTTGAAGCATCACTGCTACACCGTTCTGGTTGGGATGTATTATTACTCAGCGATATTGAAGGCAGCTATGAAGAAGTACCGAGCAACATTCTAGACTACGCAATTCGCGACAGACGATGGGTGCAAGGTAATATTCAGCATCTCGGTTTATTGCCAAAATCAGGTTTGAAACTGATGAGTAAAATGCACTTTTTATTTGGTGCCACAGCGTATATCTCATCACTTATTTGGTTATCTATGCTGGCATTAAGTACCTTGGATGCAGTTACGCGTGCACTGAATAGTGATGTGTATTTTAACCATGCGTACCAGCTATTTCCTACTTGGCAAATTGCTAAAACTGATTTAATTGATTCACTGCTATTTATCACTGCGGTATTACTACTTTTACCAAAACTTATGGGATTGATAGTGACTTTAGTGCATCGCAATAAAGCCTTTGGTGGCAGTGTAAAATTGATCGCAGGCTCACTCATTGAGAGCGTATTTGCTATTGTAATCGCGCCACTCATGATGGTGTTTCATAGCTACTTTGTAGTGTGTGTATTTCTTGGTAAGAAAGTTAGCTGGGATGCGCAGCCTCGTGAAGGACGCATGGTGCCGTGGCAAGAAGCAATTGGGTATACTCTATTTTCAACCATCACCGCTATTATTTGGGGTGGTGTAGCTTATTACTATACCCCGACTTTCTTTTGGTGGTTATCACCTATTTTAGTTGGACTGATTTTAGCAGCCCCGATTGTACGTTACTCAAGTAGTATAGGATTAGGCATAAAAATGCGTAAATTGGGCTTATTCTTATGCCCAAGCGAAGTGCAAAACGATGACACTCTGGCAGCACTTCGTGTGCATCAGCAAGAGATTGGTCTTCCTAAAGACGAACACGCTAATTTTAACATTCCCGCGTTACCAGCCGAGACCCCAACGGTGATGCCAATCCAAAGCTTTAAAGCTAAGCCTGGCAAAAAGCGCAAACAAGTTCGCCTTGCTCAGCAACGCATAAAAGCAAAACTCTTTGCTAAAAGCTAAAACGAAAAGAACCGCTCATTGAGCGGTTCTTTTATCACTGTCTGTATTGATTGTTACAGAAGACCTAGCTTTTTAAGTTCAGCCATTGCCATCTTGCCTGAAAGCGGCACATAACCATCTTTCTCAACAATTTTTTGACCATCTACTGATAACACCATTTTTAAGAACTCTGCATCAATAGGTGCAAGTGGCTTATTAGGGTGTTTGTTAACGTATACATATAAGAAACGAGAAAGTGGGTATTTGCCCGTTGCAACGTTTTCTAATGTCGCATCAACAAAGTTATCACCTTTCTTAGCAAGTGGCACAGTACGTACACCCGATGTCTTATAACCGATACCTGAGTAACCAATCGCATTCACTGACGAAGAGATTGACTGAACAACCGATGCAGAACCTGGTTGCTCATTTACATTGTTACGGAAGTCACCTTTACACAATGCTTTTTTCTTGAAGTAACCGTAGGTGCCTGATACTGAGTTACGACCATAAAGTTGGATATCTTTTGCAGCCCAATCACCTGTTAAGCCTACATCACTCCAACGATTTACTTGAGCATCAGCACCACACTTGCGAGTTGAAGAGAAAATAGCATCCACTTGGTCAATACGTAAACCTTCGATTGGGTTATCTTTATGTACAAAAACCGCTAGCGCATCAATTGCAACGCGAACTTCTGTAGGCTTGTAACCATAACGTTTCTCGAAAGCTTCAATTTCTTTAGACTTCATACGTCGGCTCATAGGGCCGAAGTTTGCAGTCCCCTCTGTCAGTGCTGGAGGCGCAGTTGAAGAACCCGCTGCTTGGATTTGGATGTTTACATTTGGGTAAAAGCGTTTATATTCTTCCGCCCAAAAGGTCATCATATTGGCAAGTGTGTCAGAGCCCACAGATGAAAAGTTACCAGAAATACCACTTGTTTTTTGGTACTCAGGCATATCTTTATCAACTGCAGCTGCTTGAGCTGATACAAATGTTGTTACAGCCACACCCATTGCGGCAACGAGATTTTTAAATTTCATAGGGGTTACTCCGATTTGTTCGTC
The DNA here is from genome assembly GCF_020966275.1 of Pseudoalteromonas sp. MB41. Taxonomy (NCBI): domain Bacteria; kingdom Pseudomonadati; phylum Pseudomonadota; class Gammaproteobacteria; order Alteromonadales; family Pseudoalteromonadaceae; genus Pseudoalteromonas; species Pseudoalteromonas sp. MB41. Next base: position 18,274 of record NZ_JAJJZF010000029.1, read on the forward strand.
CCATTTCCTAACTGCAGTCTACTCTAAAGACACTAGATGACAGTTAGATTACCCTAAAATGACAGTTTTATGACTTTGCATTAATTTCTAAAGAGTCTGGTAAGCGAACGACTTTATCGCTGCCAAAGGCAAACGAAAATGTCGATCCTTCACCAACTTTACTCTTAATATTCAAATGACTATCGTGACGTGTAAGTACATGTTTTGTTATCGCTAAACCTAAGCCAGAGCCACCCGTTGTGCGACTACGTGCTTTATCTACTCGATAAAAACGCTCTGTTAGGCGATTAATATGTTCGCTGGCAATACCATCACCGTTATCAGTGACACTAAACGCAGCCTGATTATTTTTAAGCTGCCAATCGACCACAATTTTACCGCCAGGCTTAGTGTAATGAATGGCGTTAAATACCAAATTAGAAAATGCACTGCGTAACTCATCCTCAGCACCTTTAATATCTAAATGGCTATCGACATTAAAAATAAGCTCATGGCCTTTATCTTGATTCAGCGATTGTGCTTCTGTGTGAATATAGGTGAGTAACTTTGGCACATTCACAGGCTTGTCGTTGTCTTGACGGCGAGCGCCTTCAATGCGAGACAATGACAAGAGTTGGTTTACTAGACTGTCCATGCGTTTGCATTGTTCGAGCATCGTTGTTTGCGCTTTATTCCACATACTTGGCGGTGGCATGTTATCGCCATCAAGCATTTCTAAATAACCAGTCACGACCGTAAGTGGTGTTCTCAATTCGTGTGATACATTGGCCACAAAGTCTTTACGCATTTGCTCTAATTGCTTTAATCGCGTGACATCACGAACAACCATCATTAACTGCGAGCTTGCATAGGGCATGACCCTAAATTCGAGTATTTGTTCATAACTGTGACCACCATCAAGCTCCAGTGGCTCATCAAAACTGGCTTGGTGCATATACTTAGCAAATTTAGGATCACGAATAAGGTTATCGAGTCGCTGTCCATGATCCGTTGGCCATTGTAAGCCCAATACTTTAAGCGCGAGTTGATTACACCAAATAATACTCAGATCTTTTTGCAACACCACAACCGCATCAGGTACCGCCTCTGCACCATCACGAAAACGGCGAATTAAATCAGCCAGTTCATTACGCTTTTTACGATTACGATGCTGTAAATGGTAGATCCCTTCAAAAACTTGCTCCCAAGCTCCCTCACCTTCAGGTGGGTTGAAACTACGCTGATTAAGGAGCCAATCACTAAGGCGATAGAGTTGATGATAATGCCAAATCAGTAGTGCAAAAGAGCCTAAAAATAAAAGCAAAAATGGCGCACCTACAAGCACGCCAACTAATAACAAAGGTAAGAAATACATAAACAGGCGTTTTGCTAACGCCTGTTTATTGACTACTCGATACATACACTCACTTTACCTTAAGAATGTAAATTAGCTGAATATAGTCAGCCAACGCACTTATAATTTACTTGAAAAACGATAACCTGCACCACGCACAGTTTGTACGAGCCTGTCATGTCCAAGGGGTGCTATCGCTTTACGTAAACGACGAATATGTACATCAACAGTACGGTCTTCGACGTAAACGTTTGTTCCCCATACATGATCAAGTAATTGTTCACGGCTGTAAACACGTTCAGGGTGAGTCATGAAAAAATGCAGTAGTCTAAATTCAGTAGGTCCCATATCTAATTCGCTTCCCTCAGAGGTGACACGATGTGAAATAGGGTCAAGGCGCAAACCATGTACTTCAATAGCCTCTTCGAGTGAAGTCGGCGATACACGGCGGATAACCGCTTTAATACGGGCCATTAATTCTTTTGGCGAAAATGGTTTAGTAACATAATCATCAGCACCCACTTCAAGACCGCGTACTTTATCTTCTTCTTCACCGCGGGCTGTTAGCATAATAATAGGGATTTGACGTGTATATTCGCTTTGCTTAAATTTCTTCGCAATCTGAATTCCGCTTCCACCGGGTAGCATCCAGTCTAATAAAACCATATCGGGGTATGGCTCAACCATTGCTTCAATTGCAGAATCATAATCTTCGGCTTCAATTGCTTGAAAACCATTTTGCTCTAAAACAAAAACCAGCATCTCTCTGATAGGCGCTTCGTCATCGACGACTAGTACTTTACGTGACATTCCAATTTATCTCTTTCGTTAGCGAACTGGTTTCATTATTATGACTAAGTATGACATTTTTATGAAAGTCTAACGAGTAATTCAAAAAGCACCAAAAAAACTCAGTAAAAATGAATGGTTTTCCGCTTAAATATGCTTTTTTATACCTTAAAAGTCATACCTTAATGTTACAGCAAGGTGATCTTCGTCAGCTTTATTATCGAGTGAAAACTGCGTATACCACATATACATACGTGCTTGTTTCGAAAGGCTTCTCTCAACGCCGACCGATGTTCCGGTGCCAGAGTCTTTTAATTTACCAAAGTCTCCTTCTGAGTCTTGATATTGAGCAAGTAACTTATACTTATCAATTTTATAAGAGGCACTAAGCAAAAAACCATCTTCAGTATCTGAGCCTGATACTTTTTCACTTTGTTGATACATGCCCCCAATCACAAGATCACCTATTTTGCTTTGTGCAGTAAACCGCGTGATGTCGTAACCCGCAACCTGACTGTCATGTGCAACACTTATAAAATAAGGTGTGTTTTTAAGTTTGCTATCACCGTATATAAAGGCAGCAGAGATGCCTGTTTCATCATCTTGCTTTGAATTGTCTTCAGCAATATACGTCACAACAAATTGTAAGTTTCCGACAATTGGTGAGCTGTAATGTACGACATCACCTAAACGATTTTCACCATTAAACAATGCTTTAACGTCCCCATTAAAGTCATTCATTTGGTCAATCTTGCCTTGTGATATTTTAAGGGCAGTATCATGACGGCCTAAAACAATTTGACCATAACTGCCTTGTAAACCGACATACTGATTACGCGCAGAGATATTTTCTTCGGTTTTACCATCGCTATCTTGATCTGCTGCATTTACAGCAAACTCAAACTTATAAACCGCTTTCAGACCCTCATTTATTTCACCGCTGCCTTTAATTCCAATCCGCGAGCTGTAGCTTTCAACTGATGTTTTACTTCCTTCATTGGTGTCACTATTGGCAACCCCTAAATGCGCCCGACCATATATATCAACGGCTTCAGCAACACTATTAAAAGAAAGTAGGCACATTGCAAAGCTCGAGAACATAATGGCGGTTTTTTTCATGGTAGCGATCCTTAATGTAAGCAATAACTTAAAAATCGAACATAAAGCCATATTGGTCAAGTTCTAAACAGTATATTTAAGATAAACATTTCAGATCACTGATCTACTAACTTCAGCAAGTCAGGATCAGATTTTTACCAAGCCGATCTATTTCGGATCATGATCTTACTAAGTTAGTCTACTAACTCTTTGATTTAATGCTCAACACGTTACCCGCTTGTTTAAAAGTTAAACAAAAATAGGCAATGATCATCCTAAAACTAGTAAAATAATGATCCGTGCTATTTATGGTTAGTAAAACAATGATCTTAAAATAAACAGTAAGTAAAACACTGATCCGTTAAGATCGAGGCAATAAAAAACCGGCCATTAAAGCCGGTTTTTTATATTAATATCAATTACTTGATTTTAGGATCAAGTTCACCTGATAAGTATTTCAGGTGCATATCATCTAATGAGATAGGTTTGATCTTACCTGCTTGACCTGCTGTGCCAAATGCTTCGTAGCGAGCAACACAAATTTCTGTCATCGCTTTCGTTGCTTCAGCTAAATATTTACGCGGATCGAAATTCGCAGGGTTTAGTGCAAGATGACGACGAATGGCACCTGTTGATGCTAAACGTAAATCGGTATCGATATTCACCTTACGCACGCCATACTTGATACCTTCGATGATCTGCTCAACTGGCACACCATAAGTTTCAGGGATCTCACCACCGTATTGGTTAATTACTTCTAACCATTCTTGCGGCACTGAAGACGAACCATGCATAACTAAGTGCGTGTTAGGAATACGCGCGTGAATTTCTTTGATGCGATCAATCGCTAAAATATCGTCTGTTGGTGGACGCGTGAACTTGTATGCACCATGTGATGTACCACACGCAATTGCCAGTGCATCAACGTGAGTTTTACGAACGAAGTCAGCCGCTTCTTCAGGATCTGTTAGCATTTGATCTGTTGTAAGCTTGCCTTCTGCGCCTACGCCATCTTCTTCACCCGCTTCACCAGTTTCAAGAGAACCGAGTACACCTAGCTCGCCTTCAACTGATACGCCACACGCGTGCGCCATTTCAACTGTTTGACGAGTAACTTCTACGTTGTACTCATAGCTTGAAGGTGTTTTACCATCAGACATCAATGAACCATCCATCATGACTGATGAAAAGCCTAATTGAATAGAACGTTGACACACACCAGGTGACGTACCGTGGTCTTGGTGCATAACGACAGGGATATGTGGCCATTCTTCAACAGCTGCTAAAATCATATGACGAATAAAAGGGGCACCAGCATATGCACGTGCGCCAGCTGAGCCTTGTACGATTACTGGGCTGTTAGTTTTGTCAGCTGCTTCCATAATTGCACGCATTTGCTCTTGGTTATTAACGTTAAACGCTGGTACGCCATAACCATGTTCAGCTGCATGATCAAGAAGTTGTCGCATACTGATTAAAGCCATTTGGTATTCTCCAAATTGTATCGACAGTAGTTTCCTACCATCTAGTTTGAACGGATAAATTATTTTTTGATGCATCACTGCATCACGAGAAGCCATCGCTTACCGCAAAAACTGTCTATAAAATAAGGGTGAGAGGTATTTTAATAAACAGCCAAACCAGCGTAATTAAATAACCACGCTGGTGTTCGTACTAATTACTTAGCACGCTCTTCTAGCATAGCAACTGCTGGTAATTTTTTCCCTTCTAAAAATTCAAGGAAAGCACCACCACCTGTTGAAATGTAAGACACTTTATCGGCAATGCCGTATTTATCAATCGCAGCAAGCGTATCACCGCCGCCCGCAATTGAGAATGCGCTTGAATTTGCGATAGCTTCAGCAATCGCACGCGTGCCATTACCAAATTGGTCAAATTCAAATACGCCAACTGGACCATTCCACACAACCGTGCCTGCTTTTGCAATAATATCTGCAAGCTGTTTCGCTGTATCTGGGCCAATATCGAAAATCATATCTTCATCGGTTACTTCATTCACATCTTTCAATGTCGCAACAGCCGATTCTGAGAACTCATTACCAACAACAACATCAGTTGGCACTGGAATTTCACCATTATTTGCTTTTGCAGCGGCACTTAATTTATTTGCTTCGTCAATTAAGTCAGCTTCAAATAAAGACTTGCCTACAGGGTGACCAGCTGCTGCGATGAAAGTATTTGCAATACCTCCACCCGTAACAAGTTGATCAACCACTGTTGATAGTGAATCAAGTACGGTTAACTTAGTCGACACTTTAGAGCCACCAACGATAGCCACTAAAGGACGCGCAGGGTTATCAAGCGCTTTACCCAAAGCGTCTAGCTCTGCGGCTAAAAGTGGGCCTGCACACGCTACATCGGCAAATAAACCAACACCGTGCGTTGATGCTTGTGCACGGTGAGCCGTACCAAATGCATCCATCACGTAAACATCACATAATGCAGCTAGCTTTTTAGATAATGCTTCATCATTTTTCTTTTCACCTACGTTAAAACGTACGTTTTCAAAAACAACCACTTCATTATCTGCCACGTCAACGCCATCAAGGTAATCTTTCTCAAGACGAACCGTTTGCTCAAGCGCATCATTTAAATAATTAACGACAGGGGCGAGTGAAAACGCTTCATCATATTCCCCTTCCGTAGGGCGGCCAAGGTGTGACATCACCATTACTTTTGCGCCTTTTTCTAACGCTAATTTAATAGTAGGTAATGCTGCACGAATACGTGCATCAGAGGTCACTTTACCTTCTTTTACAGGCACATTTAAATCTTCACGAATTAACACGCGTTTGCCGTTTAAATCTAAATCTGCCATTTTAATGACCGACATGGACTTCTCCTTTGTTAACGATACTAAATTATAGTTATAAGTTATTGGCTTACAGCCATCATCGCACGCGCTGTATCGAGCATACGATTCGCAAATCCCCACTCATTATCGCACCACACTAACAACTTTATCAGTCGTTTATGACTAACACGTGTCTGAGTGCCATCTATAATACAAGAATGTGAGTCATGATTAAAATCTACCGACACCAGCGGCTCTTCAGTGTAACTTAAAATCCCTTCAAGGCGATCTTTTGCTGCTAACTTAAGTGCTTGATTAACGTCGGCTAAATCAACATCAGTGTTTACTGTGACGCTTAAGTCCATCGCGGTGACGTTAATTGTCGGTACACGCACGGCAATGGCTTCAAAGCGGCCATGAAACTTAGGTAAAATACGTTCGATACCACGGGCAAGTTTTGTATCCACAGGAATAATAGACTGGCTTGCCGCACGGGTACGACGTAAATCGTGATGATAAGCGTCGATCACTTGTTGATCATGCATCGAGGCATGAATTGTCGTGATTGCCCCAGATTCAATAGAAAATGCATCATCTAATACTTTAATCACAGGCACAATACAGTTAGTTGTACATGAGCCATTAGAAACAATTGTATGCGCTGCTTTTAATTCATCGTCGTTGATACCATACACAATGGTTGCATCAACGTCGGCATCTGCAGGTTGCGAAAAAAGTACTTTTTTAGCCCCTGCATTTAAATGTAACTTAGCATGTTCACGCGAGTGATAAACACCCGTGCATTCAAGTACAACATCGACATCAAGGGTTTGCCAGGGCAATTCTGCCGGATTCTCTTCGGCAAATAGCGCAATAGAGTCACCTGCGACTGTTAGCGTATCTTCACCTAAATTAACAGGAAACGAAAAACGACCGTGGGATGTATCGTACTTAAGGAGATGGGCAATGCCCTTAGGGTCAGCTAATTCGTTAATAGCGACAATTTTGATTTGATCTTCAAGCCCTGATTCATAAAGGGCTCGGACAATATTACGCCCAATACGACCAAAACCATTGATTGCAAGTTTGATTGCCATGAAGAAGAAAATCCACTCTATTTGCTTGCAGATAAAGACAGCTGCCTTTTAGATGACGGTATTGTAATCGACCTTACACTTTTTTATAAGAGGGCAAGCTAAAATAAAGTGGTTTTAGGTGTTTTAGATGACGCTGGTTTTGGTAATCGACCTTACACTTTTTTATAAGAGGGTGCGCTTAAATAAAGTGGTTTTAGGTGTTTTAGATGACCCTGGTTTTGGTAATCGACCTTACACTTTTTTATAAAAGGGCAAGATAAAATAAAGTGGTTTTAGGTGTTTTAGATGACCCTGGTTTTGGTAATCGACCTTACTCTTTTTTATAAGAGGGAGCACTTAAATAAAGTGGTGTAAAGTCGTGGTGGCGATAATTGAAAAATACAGTCTTCAGCAGTCCCTAGTCTTATTCAGCTTTAATTGTTATATCCATCGACGAACTGCTTTTTTATATTCACTATATTCATGCCCAAACTTTTGCTGCATGTACCTCTCTTCAGGCACTATTTGAAATCGATTCATGTAAAGGACAAACACCACAGGCAGCATAATATTTACGATATTTCCCAAATAAATACCCCACCCAATTAAAATAAGTAAAAAACCGACATACATCGGGTTTCGACTAACTTTATAGACTCCATGAGTAACAAGGCTTGCCGACTGCTCAGGCAATCTCGGATCGACCGTCGTGCCAGCAGAGTGAAACTCATAAACACCCAATAAAGAGAAAGCGACCCCAATTAACGCGATGATCACTGCCACAGGTAACAAAACGGCAAGCGTCATACTAAAAGGTGCCAACACGTCAGCTAACACCCACATTATGGCAGCGAATATCACGACTTGAATAATTGGCGGCACTGTTAATTCTAATTTATCCATACCAATTCCGTTTGTTGTCTAACTTAGCGATGAGCATAACACATTACAGCAACTCCCCCACTTTTAAGGCTTTACCCCGACTGATTTGATGGCACTGCGCTAAAAAAAGCTCGGCGGTGGCCATGGCATCGGTTAAAGCATGGTGAGAGCTGTAATGAGGTAAGCCATAGCGTTTACGGCACTCGCTTAATGTTAGGTCATCGTGGCCTATTTCATGGCCTTGCTGATGGAGACGCTTTTTTTCAATAACGAACGTATCAAGAATTAACCGCGCTTTAGCTTCTAAGCCTAGTTTACGGCACGCTTGTTTTAAAAACCCCCAATCAAGCGTCGCGTTATGAAAAACTAAAATACAGTCATCAACGTGTTGGTGAAGCTTAGCAAGAATTGCTTCAAGGCTTTCACCGCTATCGATATCTTGCTTGGCAATGCCGTGATAAATAGGGCTTTGCTCTAGGCTCTGTACGTCTTTATTAATTATGTGCTGTGCCCCACTCATTTTAATGCACTGGTCTTCTATCATCACCCATGCCACCGAGACAATTTCATGTTGGCGGGGATCAAGCCCCGTTAGTTCCATATCTATCACAACGTAACGTTCTTTATAGGCATCAGCTGCCAATAATTGTTTGCGAGCCATATAACGACTGAGCCAACGTTTAACCATCAGTTATCCTCATAAGCTGCCACGCGCAAACTTAAAAGCGGCGGCTTGCTGAGCTTGTTTAACTAAATAAAAGGCTTCTTTTAATTGATGGCGTTCTAAAGAATTCAAGGTATTGGGGTTAATACAATTGCTCGGTAAGCCTTCTTCATTTATTTGTGTGCGTAAGCGCAGCTGCGTTAAGAAACGCCAACAATCTTTTAAGTTATAAACATCGTCTTTATTAAGTAAAGAATACTTCAGCAGTGCATCCAAACGCTCTTGGGTATTCGCCCGCTGAATACCCGCTTTGAGTGAATACAAACGCACTATATCGTTAATAATCACCACGCCGCGTTTTTTTAAATCAAGGTACTTGTGCTGTTTCGCATCTTTTTCTAATTTAAATTGGTTAAATAACCCAATGGGCACATGAGTATTTTTAATATCACTCGCCATAGCAGCATAAAATAAATCATTTTTAGAGATACGTTTTAATTGCTCATAAAAACGCGTGTACAGCGACATTGAGCCCTCAATAAAGCGTAAATCAAAGTAGATTTTACAATTTAACATGGCTTCTGGAGTCGGCGATGTGATCCATTTATAAAAGCGGTCACACCACTCACTGATGCCCATTCGACACTGTGCATTACTGGCCATAATGTTACCTGGACAACGTTTAATACCGCATTCAACCAACTGCTCACACACAAACTCCCCCATGCGTTTAAAGTAGTCTTGCTGCTCTGTTGTTAAATCATCAGGTAAAAGTAAACCATTATCTTGGTCAGAATGCAGGGTTTGCTCTTCACGGGCTTGTGAGCCAAAACAAATAAAACTAAAGTGACTGGGGGCAGCGCCGTTATCTTCTTGAAATAAATGAATTAAGCGCGAAGTTAACGCATCGGTTAAACCACTTAATAACTTACCGATAAGCGATATATCATCAATATTATTCGAAAAGCCTTTTAATAAGCTGGGGATCTCTTGCGAATAGCGCTTTAAATCAACCACAGAGTGGGCTTTATATATGCGTCCAATTAATTGCACTGGGTCGCTTTTTTGCTGACGCAGTAAATCAGTACTGGTCAACATGCCTAAGGGCTTATGATATTCATCGAGCACAGGTAAATGATGAATATTGTGTTTGAGCATTAAGTGCAGCGCTGAGAACACCCGATTATTCTCAAAAATAAACTTTGGCTTACAAGTCATAATCGTGCTCACAGACTCGTGTGGGTCAACCTCATCAGCAAGCACGCGATTACGAAGATCTCGGTCTGTTACCACCCCTACTAAGCGCTCGTTCTCAGTCAACATTATTGATGAAACACCCTGCTGCTTCATTTTTTTGGCTGTTTGGCGAATACTCGCATCAGGCGAAAGAGTTACCGCTTTGCGGTTCATTAACTCTGCTATTTTCTTCTCAGACCAACTGTCGTTTTGACTCTTATAATGCGATGACAACAAACGATTCTTATGAGCACGGACAAAGTATTGCTCAAACACTTTGTACTCGCGGCGTAAATAATCAAAAGACGCTTGGTCCAGCATATAAACAATGCCTTCTTTTTGCACCGAGAGACTATTTTGAATAGCCTCCCCCGTTAGCAAAGAGGGAAAGCCAAAATAATCCCCTGCAGAGAGCTTCGTGATCACATCCCCTTTTGCATCGACTAAGTCATAATCTCCTGAGCGAATTAGAAATAATCTCGGATTGTCAGAGCATAACCATTTATTTTGGTTTTCTCGTGTGAGGTAAATAATATCGAGGTGATTAACAAAATACTCGCTTGCCGCCGAATCGAGCTGATTAAACGGTGTTTGATTAATTACAAATTGGGCGACTTCCTGTTGCTCTGCATTCATAGCTATTCTCGAAATTAAGTGAGGCTAATAACTACACTACCCCTGTTTTAAAAAAATAAAAAGCCCGACTTAAGTCGGGCTTTGGGTTTATCAAAAGTGTGTTCTTTTAGTACCGGTTTGTTAGTGCGCGTGCGCTGCACTTGACCCTTTAGGGTTACGAATGCCTTCCACCATTTCTTGAATTTCAACAGGTGTTTCAGCTGTTAGTTTAAGTACGATACCTGCTACTGCAAAGTTAATAATCATACCCACTAAACCAATCCCCTCAGGTGAAATACCAAATAACCAGTTAGCTGGGCCATTTAATTCAGGGCTAACAAACTTGAAGTAAATAATGTACGCCGCGGTGAATGTAATACCTGTAACCATACCTGCGATCGCACCTTCTTTGTTCATCTTCTTAGAGAAGATACCCATGATAATCGCCGGGAAGAAACTTGCAGCCGCTAAACCGAATGCAAATGCCACCACCGACGCCACAAATCCAGGCGGGTTAATACCAAAGTACGCTGAGATAACAATGGCGACCATCGCAGCAAGTCGCGCTGCAAGTAGTTCTTGCTTATCACTAATATCTGGTTTCAAGGTACGTTTTAACAAGTCATGCGATACCGAGGTCGAAATAACCAATAACAAACCCGCGGTGGTTGACAGTGCTGCCGCAATACCACCTGCTGCAACAAGGGCTACTACCCATGCTGGTAAGTCGGCAATCTCTGGGTTAGCAAGTACCATGATGTCGCGGTCAACATTCACTTCGTTGGCGCTATTTGGATCATCAATCTTGCCAGCTGAGTAGAACATTTTGCCATCACCGTTTTTATCGTTAAAAGTGATTAGGCCTGTTCTTTCCCAATTTTTAACCCATGCAGGTGCTTCAGCATACTCTGTACCGTTACCATCTTTACCGTTAATAGTATCAATCATGTTTACACGTGCAAACGACGCAACAGCAGGTGCAGTTGTATAAACGATAGCAATAAATACTAATGTCCATGCCGCAGAGATACGCGTGTCTTTAACACGTGGAACCGTGAAGAAACGTACGATAACATGAGGTAGACCCGCAGTACCCACCATAAGCGCACCCGTGATTGCGAATACATCGATCATACTCTTAGAGCCTTCGGTGTACTGCGCAAAACCGAGTTCGGTACTCAGTCCATCTAATTTATCAAGCACGTACTGGCCAGAACCATCTGCAAGCGTGGCACCAAAACCAGTTTGTGGGAAAAAGTGACCTGTCATCATCATTGAAATGAAGATTGCTGGAACAAGGTAAGCAAATACCAGTACGCAGTATTGCGCAACTTGCGTGTAAGTAATGCCCTTCATGCCGCCAAGAACAGCATAGAAGAATACAATCACCATACCAATGTAAACACCGGTCTCAATATCCACTTCTAAGAAGCGAGAGAATACAACACCAACACCCCGCATTTGACCCGCGATGTACGTGAAACAGATAAAGATTGCACATAAAATTGCAACCACACGTGCTGTTTGTGAGTAATAACGGTCACCAATGAAATCAGGGACGGTGAACTTACCAAACTTACGTAAGTAAGGTGCTAAACACAGCGCCAGTAATACGTAACCACCTGTCCAGCCCATGAGGTAAACACCCCCATCGTAACCCGCAAACGAGATAATACCCGCCATTGAGATAAACGATGCTGCACTCATCCAGTCAGCTGCTGTTGCCATACCATTTGCAAGAGGAGGAACGCCACCACCTGCAACATAGAATTCATTAGTAGACCCTGCACGAGCCCAAATTGCGATGCCGATATAAAGCGCGAAGCTTAAACCGACGATAATAAACGTGAGTGTTTGAACATCCATTGCTTAGCTCCTATTCGTCTACGCCATATTTTTTATCTAACGTATTCATTTTGAAAACGTACACAAAAATCAAAGCTACAAAGGTGTAAATTGCGCCTTGCTGGGAGAACCAGAAGCCGAGTTTAAACCCAAAAAAACGTACTTCATTCAGTACATCTACCAATAAAATGCCAAAACCAAATGAAACGATAAACCACACTGCTAACAGTTTAAATAGCAGCGAAATGTTTTCCGCCCAGTAAGCTTTTGCTTGTTCTTCATCTTTAAAAGCCATTTTTATCCCCTTATGCATCACTTAAAAGTAATGAGTGGTATTAGTTGTCATTAACTAAGTTAGCAACGGTTCGGCATTATGGAATTGAGACCATAGTCGTAACAGTCAGTTTACGTTTACGTAAACTGTAAAGCACCTTTTGTTAATCAATGGTAAAAAACCATATTTAACAACAAGTTAACCTACAAATATAAATGAGAGAAATAACCAAAATAGTAAAAACGAATGATCTGCGACATTAGTCTAATAAAAAGGCCAAAATAAAATTAAGCATTAAATATCATAAACTTGTAAAAATTGATTTTTAACAAATCAAAATCAACACATCGAAATCAGCTTTAATTCTGGTAAGGTAGTGGTATTACAATAATGACTGAATTTGAACATGACTGCTGCGCTTATTTTTGTTGCTCTTGCCTACATTGGTGTATTGTTTTGGTTAGCAAACTGGGGGGATAAAACCACGCCTCTGGCTAAACGCATTAGCCACCACCCTTTTGTGTATTCGTTTTCATTAGGGATTTACTGTACATCGTGGACTTACTATGGCTCAGTCGGTACTGCCGCCACCAGCAGTTGGAATTACCTTCCTATTTTAATTGGTCCTGCGCTGTTATTTTTCTTTGGCCAAGGCTTTTTACGAAAACTGGTACTTGTTAGTAAAAAACAAAATATTACGACCATTGCCGATTTTATTTCTGCTCGGTATGGAAAAAGACAAACAACAGCAATCATGGTCACAGTTATTGCACTGTTGGCGACCATTCCTTATATCGCGCTGCAATTAAAAGCCCTTAGTAGTAGCTTTTTATTATTACAAAACGACAACCGTATCTCAGGGTCAATGTTAGCGCTGTCAGCAACACTAATTATGGCCATGTTTGCAATATTTTTTGGGACCCGTAAGGTCGATGTTACTGAATATCGCTCTGGGTTAATGCTGGCTGTTGCGTTCGAATCGATGGTGAAACTATTAGCTTTAGCTGCAGTGGCTGGGCTTGCCTTATACACGTTATTTAACTTAAACACCGTACAAAGCGAGCAGTTAACTGGGTCACTGTGGCAGCACTGGCATAATTTTGACTTTTTTAGCTTTAATTTTATCGGTCAATCGTTAATGGCCGCGGCGGCAATAATCTGTTTACCAAGACAATTCCATGTAACCGTTGTTGATAACCAAGATAAACGCCATCTTTATACCGCCCGCTGGGCTTTTCCGCTTTATTTATTGCTTACCGCTGCAATGATTTTTCCTATTGCCACAGCAGCAATCCACCCTGGTATCGGCAGTGGTTTTTCACCCGACAGCTTTGTGTTAGCCCTGCCTTTAATGCACGAAAATGCATTTTTAACCACCTTTGTATTTATCGGTGGATTATCGGCAGCCACCGCGATGATTGTCGTCGCGACACTCACACTCAGTACTATGATCTCAAATGATGTGGTGTTGCCATTAATGTTGCGTCGCAAATTTAAACGTAACCTCATCACCAGTAGCTACAAATCACAAATATTACTGGTGAGACGTTTTACTATTGCCGGTATTCTGATCCTGTCTTATTTTTATCAACAATGGTTTGGTCATGGCAAAGCCCTCGCCAGTATGGGCTTAGTTGCATTTTCGCTTGTATCTCAACTACTCCCTGCCATTGTCGGTGGCTTATATTGGCGTAAAGGTCATGCTTACGGGGTATATGCAGGGTTACTTGCAGGCTTTATTTGTTGGGTGTTATTCCTCATGTTACCGATTTTAGATGCCGGTAATAGCCTAAATGCAGAACTACAACAAACCCTTATTACGCGAGGAACACTCATTGCGTTGTTTGCCAATATTGGTTGCTATATTAGTTTCTCGTTAGGGGCTGATGAGCGTTTAATTGATAAAATTCAAGCGGCTGCATTTGTTAATCCTAAAGAACAAGCGGTGTTTGCACGACGTTTAAATAAAAATGTAAAGGCCACTGTGTACGACTTTAAAGTACTGCTACAGACCTTTTTAGGTATTCAACGCAGTCAGCAAGTACTGGCGCATTTTGCTTTAACGCACAAGCTAGATGATAATAATGCCCACCCTACCCCTGAATTTATCGCCTATTGCGAACGCGCTTTAACGGGTGTACTGGGCGCGTCATCGGCGCAAGCGCTTATTCATACTGTCGCTTCTGGTAAACGAATGGCCTTTGAAGAGGTGGTAAACTTCTTTGACGAAACAACACAAGCTCTGCAATTTAATCAAAACTTATTATTCACATCACTTGAGAACCTCAGCCATGGTATTTCGGTTGTCGACAAAGAACTCAATTTAGTCGCGTGGAACAAGCGTTATGCCGAAATGTTTAACTACCCTGAAGGGTTCTTAGAAGTGGGTCAAGCCATTGAAGAAGTGATTCGCTACAACGCCGAACGCGGTGAATGCGGCCCCGGTGAAATAGAACGACACGTAGAAAAACGTGTACAACACCTTAAAAATGGCAGTCCACATCACTTTATTCGTCATCGCCGAAATGGCCAAGTGTTTGAAATGATAGGTAACCCATTACCAGATGGCGGCTTTGTGACCAGCTTCTCTGATATTACAGCGCATATCGAAACACAAAATGCCCTTGAAGAAGTGAATATGGATCTTGAAAATCGGATTGAAGCACGCACGCAAGAAATCCGAACAATCAATAGAGATCTACAAGCACAAATAGACAGCCGAGTACAAACTGAGCAAGCACTTACTTTAGCTAAAAAAGAGGCCGAGCAAGCTAACGACAGTAAAACCCGATTTTTAGCACTCGCAAGTCACGACATACTTCAACCGCTAAATGCTGCCCGCCTGTACTTGGCGGCAATTGATGATAAGACGCTTTCAAGTAACAATTTAAATAACTTTGAAAAACTGGGGGCAAGCCTCGATTCAACTGTCCACTTAATGTCGGCACTGCTTGAAATAGCCAAGTTAGAACAAGGCGCAATGACCCCAACACCTCGCCACTTTAGCATTGATGACATTTTAGCCCCGTTGAAAAATGAATACGCCATCATGTCGAGCGAAAAAGGCCTTAAACTTAAAGTGCGATCAACCGGTGTTATTGTACATAGCGATATCACTTACTTACGTCGTATTGTTCAAAATCTTGTTTCAAATGCTGTTAAATACACTAATAGCGGCCAAGTTTTGATTGCGTGTCGCAAACGAAAACATCATTTAAGAATCGAGGTATGGGATACCGGCCCTGGCATTTCAGAGCTAGAACAAGCGAAAATCTTTAATGACTTTTACCGCATTGAAGCGGGCGATAATAAAGGTGTTGGCCTAGGTCTTGGGGTTGTAAAAAGAATGGTCGACCTTTTGTCTTTGCGTCTCGATGTAAGCTCAACACCCGGCAAAGGAAGTCGCTTTAGTATTGAAGTGCCCTACGGAGACAGTCAATTTATACAACAAAAAGAGACACCGAAAAAAGGCGTTGAGAATCGTACAGCCATGAATATTGTGGCTGTTGATGATGACCCCGAAAACCTGCATGCAATGGCAAGTTTATTACAAAAATGGCAAGCAAATTATAAGCTATTTGAAAATGTCGACACCGTACTTGCATATGCCAAAGAACATCGCGCCCCCGACGTGATTCTAATGGATTATCAGCTTGGCCATGATTGCGACGGCATTACCTTAATAAAAACACTTCGAGAGATTTGGCAAAGTCCTGTTCCTGCCATTTTAATTACCGCAGTGCGTGACGAAGCCCTAAAACAGCAAACCAAAGCCGATAATATTCACTACTTGAGCAAACCAGTGAAACCGGCAAAATTAAAAGCGCTGCTTAATCACAGCACTTAAATGCCCCCATTATTAAGGCAAAGCAACGGGCTTTGCCTTAAACTTTTGAAATAACCAGCTCAGTGCCACTAAAGATAATCCCAGTCCTATAAACGAGACGGCTCTTAACAGCCCTGTTAAATTTGCCATATCAATCAAAAATACCTTTAATACCACCAGCGCTAATAAACCAAGCCCTAGCTTTTGCACCGTAGCCAATGACTTTAAATGACCCATCACTACCACTAAAGCACCTATGATCAACCACACTAATGAATAGCTATAAAGCTCAGCATCTGAGGTAGGCTGCGCTAAGTTAATAAACTCACCTTGCCAGTTATGGCGTATTTCTGCATTAATATACAGTGCGGTGAAAGCACCCGCTAAAATATGAAATGGCTTCAGTAAACGGGAATTAATAGACCTAGTTAATTGACCTGCCCATACACATATTAATGCCGGCACTAACCACACAAGCAGTAACCAGTTAAAAACAGGCATTTGACCAATGCGTATCTGTGCAAAGAAAGGATTTAACTCCATGAATAAAGTAGCAGCGAGCAACCCTGCAAGTGCCAGTAATCCTAACCCCGCTAGTTGGTAAAGTTTTACCATTTGCTGCGTATACCGAGCACGCAGTAAATATACACACCCTAATACCCCCCAATTACACGTAAGCAAGATGTGCTCGTACACTGACAGGTTATTAAAGTCAGGATAATGCCCAACCAATTGATAACTGGTCTCTGTGGTAACAAATAAAGCAATACAGTGTAAGCCTGCGCCTTCTAACCAAACCCTCAATGGCTGCTGTTGCCAAAACCTTGCAGCCCAATAAAATAACCCAGCACACAAAGGATAGACAACAATACTCCAATGAACGCCAAGCAATACTGCATCACTGTAACTTGGTGTCCAAGGTGCTAAGCTTAAGCGTACCAACAAACACGCTATTAACGCTTTTAATGGCCACATTGGTAAACGCAGTGCATGCTTATTAATATAAAAGCTAATTAATACAACCTGCATAGCTAATGCAAGCGTCAAACTACTTCCTCCAAGCAACATTGTGAGCGCTAAGCTGATGTTGCCATTGCCACCTAACCAAAAACAAAAAACCTGTAAGGGCTGCTTGTTACGCACCGCTAATTTAAATAACAGTGCACTGACCCCCAATAACACCGTACACCAGAGCGGATAAGCATCTGTAAGCGCATTATTAGGCGTAATAACATACAAGCAACCAATAATCACAAAGCTCGACAGCGAAGCTATCAGCGAGAATCCTAACCGTTGTGGATATTTGCGTGCGAACAGCAAACCATAACTAATAAACAGCGCGATAAAAAACAGCCCGACTCCGTAGTTTTGCCTAAACACAAAAAGCTGCTCGGTAAAATCAACGCTATTACGCTGGCTAATTAATAACAGCACAACACAGCCAACTGCAATCGCTAACCAACTATCCCACGCGCTGTTTTTAAGCACTAAAAACAACAGCACACTGACCATTAACAGACTACTAAGTTGCCAAGTGAGTAACGCATTATTGCTAAACATCAAAAAACCAAGCGGCGCTAAAATCGCTATAAGCAATGGATTATCGGGTAGTTGCTTAAGCTGCTTTATGAAACGCTGAGGGCGGTGTTCTATTTGAATAAACTTAAGACCCAAACGCACAATCGCAATCAGTAGAAAGATACTGAACACAGCGTATACGTTAATAAACCACAGAATATTATGTGAAGCGCTTACTGCCACTAACCAATACCAACCAAGGTGTCCAGTCCAGAGCAAATACCAAAGCCACTGACGTTTCACATAATGAGCCACCAAAGAGGCCGAAACACTCACAAAGCCAACATAGGTCAACAAACCAACAAAGTCGTTACTCCCTGTATTCACCCAGATCGGCACACTGTAAGCACCAATAATACCAATAGCCGCAAGCAGAGGACCAAAGCGCAATGCCATCCAACTGGCAGCCAACGACACCAGTGTCAAAATAGCGAAGGCAGGCAAAGGCGCTAATAATGCATAGTGGGTATAAGCCAGTAATGTTAAAGCAAAACAACTGATAA
This sequence comes from Pseudoalteromonas sp. MB41, assembly GCF_020966275.1. Taxonomy (NCBI): domain Bacteria; kingdom Pseudomonadati; phylum Pseudomonadota; class Gammaproteobacteria; order Alteromonadales; family Pseudoalteromonadaceae; genus Pseudoalteromonas; species Pseudoalteromonas sp. MB41. Next base: position 36,808 of record NZ_JAJJZF010000029.1, read on the forward strand.
AGCCGCCACTGGCAAGCGCTGCCGGTATATAGTTATTAAAGCCTTCAAACACTATTCCTTTACGATGCAAGTACTCTGCTGCCACAATTAAACTTACCCCAAAAACAGCGCCTAAAGTTAATCGCATCGTTTCTGACAAGAGCCCTGCTTCTAGCGAATAACGGGCTAAAAAGATTCCGCCAAAAGCAAGTGCAATAGCCCCAACCCAGGTCAGCCAATTAGTTTTAAACACTGTAATAAGGGACGTGATAAACTCAAACGGAGCGGCTTTCCCTTGGGTAAGCATTGGCTCATGAGACGACCCCTGAGGCTGCCTTGCTGCAGAGAGCATTGGCTCAACGTGCAACGAATCAATCGTTGCTGTTATTGTTGAATGCGAAGCTGTGTTTGTTAATTGTGATGAGGTTCTTGGTACATGCTGTTGAAATTCAGTATCCGTTTGCGGCTTATCGGGCCTTGGCTCAGCAAGCTTCTCTCTTAATAACGCGACTTCTTTTTTTAAAACAGACAGCTGAAATAAAGCAATTATTCCAGCAACAGAACCGCCGAATACCACTAAAACAAGCAATATTAATAACGCAATACCTTCATCCATACCCAATCCTTGTCTCTGCTTTAACAACATAAAAGCGTTCATTGTTTATACAATAAACACTTAGTAAGAGTAAAGCGATGGTCGTTTCGCGTATTTTTCTATTAGCGAGGGTCAGCTCCCATTCGCTCAAACATCATTTTATAGTTTAAGTTATAGCATCATGCTCTATCCTCGCTATTTTCACCCTCACCGAGTTACGTTGCTTAAAAACGACGCTCTGTCGGGTGTGTTCACGTATCACATAAGATGCGTGCACTTCATTCACAACAAGGTGTTGTTGGCTCATCGGGTTAAACCTCAACACCATTACATGTAATATCAACAGTTTCAGCGCTTTGACTGTTATAAAGCCAGACCAGTCTGTTTAAAATTAATTATTAGATAGTCGAAATTGCGCTATGCAGCGCTAAAAAATTAGCAAATAATAACATTCACACAAATGGGATTAGAATGAGGACTATGAACACGATTTTAACAACACAATGCGATGATGATGTGGGTCTAATTGCCAAGATCACCGGTCTTTGTCATCAACATAATTTGAATATTACCCGTAATAACGAATTTGTAGACAAAGATGCCCAACGCTTTTTCATGCGCACCGAATTAAGCGGGGTTATTTCAGATGACTTTTTACCAAGCCTTGCTGAGCTACTTCCTGATGGCGCAGAGCTTGCGCTGCACAGCAGTGAAAAAACCAAAGTGGTATTGCTTGCCACCAAAGAAGCACATTGTTTAGGGGGAGTATTACTTAAGCAATTCGAAAAAGCCTTAAACATCGAAGTACTGGCCGTGATTGCCAACTATGCAGATTTAGCGCCACTGGCTGCAGGCTTTGGCGTGCCGTTTCATGTAGTATCGCACGAAGGTTTAAGCCGTGCTGAGCATGACCAAAAAGTGGGTGATTTAATTGCCAGCTACCAGCCTGATATTATCGGCCTTGCCAAATACATGCGTATTTTAAGCCCTGAGTTTGTGGCGCGCTTTGAAGGTAAAATTATTAATATTCACCATTCATTTTTACCTGCCTTTATTGGTGCAAAACCCTACCACCAAGCCTTTGAACGTGGGGTAAAAATCATTGGTGCAACCGCTCATTTTGTTAATAACGAACTCGATGAAGGGCCAATTATTTTGCAAGATGTGACGCATGTTAGTCATGCGGATACCGCAGAGATGATGGCAAAAATGGGTAAAGATGTTGAAAAAACAGTATTTTGCAAAGCCTTACAGTTGGCCTCTGAACATAAACTGTTTATAAACGGTAATCGAACCGTGGTGTTTGCTTAAGTAATGAATGAAGAGGCTGCTCGCCTCTTTATTATTTTTATTATCTAATGACTAGTTCGATTCAATAGGATCAAGTTGAAGTTTTGAGGCAATAAGCACGGCTTGAGTACGGTTGTATACGCCAAGTTTTCTGAAAATGGCCGTAATATGTGCTTTTACTGTCGCTTCAGAGATATGTAACTCATAAGCGATTTGCTTATTTAACAAACCTTCATGCAGGTACTGCAGCACTTTGTATTGTTGTGGGGTTAGTGATGCCACCTGAGCTGCAATTTCTTTGTCTTCGCCATCAACGGCTGCTACTTTATCTTTAAGCTCTGCTGGTAACCACACATCGCCTTCTAGAATATGATTAATCGCCATTGCGATATCATCCGATGATGATGATTTAGGAATAAATCCCATCGCACCGTATCCCATTACTTTCGACACAATATTTATGTCTTCACTCCCCGACACAACTGCAATCGGTAAGCTTGGGTAATCTTCGCGAATACGAATAAGGCCGTATAAATCGCCATTTCCTGGCATGTGAAGGTCTAGTAGTAAGATATCAAGATCTTCTTGTTCGCTTAGCACTTGCAATGTGGTATCGAAGTTTTCCGATTCAAATACTTCCAAATCCGTAAACTTAGTACTCAATGCCCCTTTCAGCGCTTCACGAAATAACGGATGATCATCCGCTATTAAAAACTGACTCATGGTTCACTCCTAATAAATTCGGCTGACACCTATTTCTAAGTGACAGCCGATATACTACGTTTAGAATCAACTTCTAATCAAGTTTTTAACGCGTTTTTAACGATTTAATCTATTCTCGATTAGCTCATCAACCACACTCGGATCGGCCAGTGTTGAAGTATCACCTAACTGTTGATGCTCATTAGCGGCAATTTTACGTAAAATTCGACGCATAATCTTACCTGAACGTGTTTTTGGTAAACCTGGCGACCATTGAATCATATCTGGTGATGCAATAGGACTTAGCTCTTTACGAACCCAGTTACGCACTTCTGCGGTTAATTCATCGCTCACTGTGACGCCTTCATTTGGCGTGATATACACGTAAATACCTTGGCCTTTGATGTCGTGCGGGTAACCCACCACGGCAGCCTCAGCAACGGCTTCATGAGCAACTAAGGCACTTTCAATCTCAGCCGTACCTAAGCGATGGCCCGATACATTCAGTACGTCATCAACACGCCCAGTGATCCAATAATAACCATCTTCATCACGGCGACAACCATCCCCCGTGAAATAAACACCAGGGTAAGCAGAGAAGTAAGTTTGTTCAAAACGCTCATGGTCACCATACACGGTACGAGCTTGTGAAGGCCAGCTATCTAAAATAACCAAGTTACCGTCAACCGCACCTTCAAGTGTATTGCCTTCTGCATCATAAAGCGCAGGTGCAATACCAAAGAATGGACGAGTTGCAGAACCAGGCTTCATGTCTGTTGCACCCGGCAATGGTGTGATCATGATGCCACCCGTTTCTGTTTGCCACCAAGTATCAACAATTGGGCAATTCTCATTACCGATATGCTCGTAGTACCATGCCCATGCTTCAGGGTTAATAGGTTCACCCACAGAGCCCATAATACGCAGACTTGTGCGTTTTGATGTCGCTGTTGGCTCATCACCTTTTGCCATCAACGCGCGAATAGCGGTTGGTGCAGTGTAAAGAATAGTGACATTGTGTTTGTCGATTACTTCACCCATACGACCTGCAGTTGGGTAAGTGGGTACACCTTCAAATACCACTTGTGTACAGCCGTTAACTAATGGGCCATACGCAATATAACTGTGACCCGTGATCCAACCAACATCAGCACTGCACCAGAAAATATCGTCTTCTTTTAAATCAAATACATATTCATGGGTCATTGATGCGTAAACAAGGTAGCCACCCGTAGTGTGAACAACACCCTTAGGCTGACCAGTAGAGCCCGATGTATAAAGAATGAAAAGTGGATCTTCAGCATTCATTGGCTCTGGTTCACAATCTGCCGGTAAATCTGCCACTAAATCATGCCACCATACGTCGTGACTGTTCCACTCTACTTCACCGCCAGTTAACTGGTGAACAATCACATGCTCAACTGTGGTTACTGAATCTTGTGATACCGCTTCATCAACATTTGCTTTTAATGGCACGCAGTTACCAGCGCGACGACCTTCATCAGATGTGATCACGACTTTTGCACCTGAGTCATTAATACGGTCAGCGATTGCTGATGGAGAAAAACCACCAAACACAACAGAGTGAATCGCGCCAATACGAGCACACGCTTGCATGGCATATACAGCCTGCGGAGTCATTGGCATATAAATCGCTACGCGGTCACCTTTTGCAACACCCAGCTTTTTAAGACCATTTGCTAATTTTGCAACTTCATCGTGCAATTGTTGGTAGGTAATATTTTCGCTTTGCTCTGGGTTGTCTCCTTCCCAGATAAGGGCTGTTTTGTTTGCTTTAGCAGCGAGATGACGGTCGATACAGTTATATGAGGCATTAAGTTGGCCATCTTCAAACCAACGAATATTGATATGGCCTTTGTCAAATGATGTGTTTTTAACTTTAGTATAAGGAGTTGACCAATCAAGACGCTTACCATGCTCTCGCCAAAATCCTTCAGGGTCATCGATAGATTGCTTGTACAGTGTATTATATTTATCGTTATCAACTAATGCGGCATTCTTGATATGCGCGGGAACTGGATAGATACTTTGTGACATTGTTGTCGTCTCCATTTTAATTACTTGCCTTCGGCCTGCTTCAAGGATCACTCAGCAACGCCCCTTAAAGTATTAGACCTTAGTTGTATATCTCGCCAAATAGCTAAAAACTTCGTAATAGCCACCTATAATCTACTCCAATATGTTGATGTAAGCGATTTATCGCTATGTAACACCTTAGTCTAATAGACCAATAGATAATTGAGAGAAGTCATTTCTTAAACAACAGTGATACAACAACACACAAATAGCTTCAACAGGAATAGACATTATGACAACAACAAAAATAACCGCTTTAAAGACCCTCACGGCATCGGCCGTGTTATGCGCACTAACAGGCACTGCAAGTGCTGCCACTTTAGGTAATACCGATATCACTTATGGCGGTTATGTAAAGCTAGATGCGATGTGGAGTGACTATTCATCAGGTGTTCCAGATGGTACCAGCATTGGTCGTGATTTTTATGTACCGAGTACAACTCCCGTGGGACCTGACGTTGACAGCGATGCAGTCTTTGATATGCATGCCCGCCAATCGCGTTTTAACTTTGGCACTGCAACAAAGTTAGACAATGGTAAAACTGTTAACACTAAAATCGAAATTGACTTTTTAGCCTCCGCACCGGGTGGTAATGAACGTGTTACCAACTCCTATGCTCCGCGTATTCGCCAAGCTTTTATCACGTATGATGGCTGGTTATTTGGTCAAGCGTGGTCAAACTTTCAAAACGTAGGCGCACTGCCAGAAACGCTAGACTTCGTAGGCCCTGCAGAAGGGACCGTTTTTGCCCGCCAATCACAAATTCGTTACTCAACGGGCAACTGGTCGTTCTCTGTTGAAAACCCAGAAAGTACAATTACGACCCAAGGTGGCGCACGCGTTGCAACGGATGATGCATCTTTACCTGATTTTACCGCGCGTTATGCTCATAAAGCAGACTGGGGTGAATTAGTTTTTACAGGTTTAGCGCGTCAACTAACCTATAAAAAGAATGGCGTCGATGCAGACGAAACATCCTTTGGTATTAGTGCATCGGGTAAAGTTAATTTTGGTCAAAACAACCTCAAATTCATGCTGACACAAGGTTCAGGCTTAGGTCGATATGTTGGTTTAAACGTAGCACATGGTGCAGTACTTAATGGTGATGAACTAGATGCCATCGACTCAACTTCAGGCTTCATTGGTTATCAACAACACTGGAATAGTCAGTGGCGTTCAACTTTCCTTTATTCATTTTTCTCAGCTGATAACAACACAGATCTGTTAGCTATTTCGGGTGATCCGACTAAAACAAGTCAAAGCTACAGCGCGAATATTTTATACTCGCCAGTAAAGAAACTCACATTTGGTGTTGAACTGAAACATGCTGAACGAGAATTAGAAAGTGGCGCTGATGGTGATATGGACCGCCTTCAATTTTCTGCAAAATACGTTTTTTAAGTATAAAAATAGTTTTACTTCCTGAGCGGCTCCGGCCGCTTTTTTTATTAAAGCCCCAAAAAGCAAATTGCAAATCATTTTCATTTAGATTAAATTACGCATTAATTTAAATCATCATTGAACTATTTGGAAATTTGCATGTCATCAACTAAATTTTTGCGCTTGTCACAATTAAGCATAGTGACTTCAGCTCTTCTTAGTGGCTACGCTTTAGCAGAACAACCAAAAGAAGAACCTGCGATCGAAAAAATTGCTGTCTACGGTCAACATCACAAAAACTATATTACCGAACAAGCTCAATCAGCGACCAAATTGGGCTTAACCATAAAAGAAACACCTCAGTCTATCTCTGTTGTTTCTCGTGCGTTGATGGATGACTTCTCACTTGATGATTTAAACTCAGTACTTGAAAGCACCCCGGGTGTGACTGTTGAGCAAATTGAAACCGATCGCACCTACTTTAAAGCTCGCGGCTTTGAAATTACCAACTTTCAAGTTAATGGCATGGGTTTACCCCAAGATAATGGCTCTATTCAAGGCACACTTGATACCTCTATATACGATAGTGTCGAAATTGTTCGTGGTGCTAATGGCTTAATGACTGGTGCTGGTAATCCATCGGCAACGGTCAACATGGTATTAAAACGCCCAACATATCAAACACAGGTCAATGCATCAGTGTCATATGGCTCATGGGATAATAAACGTCTTGAACTTGACGCATCAACGGCTATCAACGATAACCACGCAGTGCGTGCCGTATTTACAAAGCATAAAACAGACTCTTATCTTGATCGCTACGAGCAAGATAAAACAATTTATTACTTAGCATATGAAGGCCAACTGACTAACAGCACAGTCGTAACAGCTAACTATGTTAAACAAAATAAAGACGCAGACAGCCCTCTTTGGGAGGCGTTACCACTTTATTATAGCGATGGTACTGCGACTAACTTCGATGTATCAACTAGCACTGCATCCGATTGGTCATACTGGAACAACACCACCGAGCAGTTATTTTTATCTATTGAGCAAGCAATCACTAATACTTGGTTTTTAAAAGCCAGCTATGCACACTTAGAAAATGAGCAAGACTCTGAGCTTTTCTATGTTTATGGCACGCCTGATAGAGAAACAGGTTTAGGCTTAACAGGTTACGCAAGTGAATACGATCATAAAGATAAGCACGACATTTTAGATATCTATGCAACGGGTAAATTTAATTTATTTGGTATGGAGCATGACCTATCGTTTGGTGTTAACCAAGCAGACATGGATTATAATGATAAATCTCTTTATGACCGCACCACAGGCAATGGTTTCCCTAAAATGCCTGAACTGGGTGGTTGGGACGGAGTTGCGCCAATTCCAACACTCACTGATGGTTTAACAGGAGCAGATCTGACTAGCCGTCAACGTTCAGCTTATATTTCAACACGCATTAGAGCCACCGATTCACTTAGCTTCTTAGCAGGTGTCAGCCAAGTAAATTGGGAAACTGAAGGTGAGTCATACGGGAAAGCGAAAGATAAAGACAGCGATCAAACCGTGCCCTACTACGGTGTTGTTTATGATATCAACGAGCGCTTTTCAACTTATGCAAGCTACACAGAAACATTTGTGCCGCAAACTGAGCGTGACATAAATGGTGACTATCTCAACCCTATTACTGGTAAAAGTAGTGAAGTGGGTTTAAAAGCACAATTACTTGATGACAACCTGTTTGTCACTGTTGCCTACTTTGATGCAGAGCAAGTGGGTCTTGCTGTAGCAGTACCAGGATCCTTACCGGATGATACACGCTACTATGGCGCAGACGGCATTAATAGCGATGGTTTTGAACTAGAACTTAGCGGTCAAATCAATGAAACATTGAGTGCAAGTTTTAGCTATAGCAACTTAAACATCGATGGTGATGAGCTGGTAAAAGACTACACGCCAGAAAATCAATTTAAACTTGCGCTAACTCACAAAGTGCCTGAAGTTGATGGCTTAACCTTTGGCCTAAATTACCAATGGCAAGACGATACGCAGCGCGTACAGGTCCGCGATGCTGATACTAATGCACCGCAAATAACCACTCAGCAAGATGCCTATGGTTTATTAAGCTTAATGGCCACTTACGATATTAACGACAATGTTAGTGTTAACTTAAATATTAATAACGTCACCAACGAAAAGTACCTTCATAGCCTATTCTGGGCACAAGGTTACTATGGTGCGCCACGTAGCTATGCTGTTTCATTCAACTGGCAGCTTTAATGAGTGCCAAGTTTGAAACGATAAGCTCTAAACTTTAAGAATTTAAAAGTCGCACACTGTGCGGCTTTTATATATCGACTCGTTGCAGCTGGTTTATCCCGCGTTGACAGATTGAATCCCTTATATCCCCTTACCTTAATTCCTAAAATTGTTCACTTATAGCATTACGCTTAATTAAGTGGTCTATTTTGAGGCAATAAAACCGCATTGATAACAAGGCAAAAATTTAGTTATTTAGTTATTTAGTTATTTAGTTATTTAGTTATTTAGTTATTTAGTTATTTAGTTATTCTAAATCAGAAATTTTTAACGTAGGTAGCGACTGGTTTAATCACTCAAAATGATTAAGTATTTTTGCAAAATGGTATTAATTAAGTGAACTGGTATAGGCCCGCCCCTGTAAATCGCCGCTACACCCAGCGCAACTTTTCACCTATAAAAACGGTTCAGTGCGACTATTATTCGCCCATAAAAAAACCGCTAACTAAGTAGCGGTCTTTTTGTGTTAAGGGCGGGTCAAATCACGCTTAACGATACACTGTAAAGGTGTTTTATAGCTCGTCTTCAGCTATCAAGCCAACATCTACACCGTCTTCAGGCTTAATAGTTGCTTGAAGTAATAGCATTTCACGTAACTTACCTTCAATCTCATCTGCGATCTCTGGGTTGTCTTTTAAGAACTTAATTGAATTTGCTTTACCTTGGCCTACTTTATTACCGTTGTAGCTATACCAAGCACCTGACTTTTCAACAATCTTATGTTTAACACCTAAGTCAATTAATTCACCGTGTTTAGAGATACCTTCACCATACATAATGATGAACTCAGCTTGTTTAAACGGCGGTGCAACTTTGTTTTTAACAATTTTAACGCGGGTTTCATTACCCACAACTTCATCACCCTCTTTCACCGAACCAATACGACGAATATCAATACGTACCGATGCGTAGAATTTAAGTGCGTTACCACCCGTTGTTGTTTCTGGGTTACCAAACATAACACCTATTTTCATACGGATTTGGTTGATGAAAATACACAAGGTGTTCGAGCGCTTAATATTACCCGTTAATTTACGAAGGGCTTGCGACATTAAACGAGCTTGAAGACCCATGTGTGAGTCACCCATGTCGCCTTCAATTTCAGCCTTTGGTGTTAATGCAGCAACCGAGTCAACAATAACCACGTCAACCGCACTTGAACGAACAAGCATGTCACAGATTTCTAATGCTTGCTCACCAGTATCAGGCTGAGAAACAAGTAACTCATCAATGTTTACACCTAGCTTTTGTGCGTATACAGGATCGAGAGCATGCTCAGCATCAACGAATGCACACGTTTTGCCTTGCTTCTGAGCTTCAGCGATAACTTGTAGCGTTAGCGTTGTTTTACCTGATGATTCAGGGCCGTATACTTCAACGATACGTCCTGCTGGTAAACCACCTATACCTAATGCAATATCAATCCCCAGTGAACCTGTTGAGATAGCTTCAATATCAAGGGCTTTGTTGTCGCCCAATTTCATAATTGAACCTTTACCAAATTGACGTTCAATTTGTGATAAAGCAGCGTCCAACGCTTTTTGTTTGTTATCGTTCATTCTGTTCTCCAAATCCGGCTAATGCAGACAGTATACTGTATGAAATCACAGTATCAAGCTAATTTTCTGATTTTATTATCTCGATAACTTTTTCTATTGAATAAACAATAGCTTGAGCTCTAACACTGGCTCTATCACCGGTAAAAACATGTTTGCTTGGGTAATTTTTTCCTGCAAAATGCACGCAAAACCACACCAAACCAACCGGTTTATCCCGGGTTGCCCCACCGGGGCCCGCAATACCCGAAATAGCAATCGCAATATCTGCCTTTGCAGCCTTCGCAGCACCTGACGCCATTTCTAAAACAGTTTGCTCACTGACGGCGCCAAAGTTCTGTAAAGTCTCGTTACTCACACCAATTAATTCATGCTTTGCTTGGTTGCTGTATGTAACAAAAGCACGGTCAATATAATGAGAACTTCCTGGTGTATCTGTTAGCGCATAGCTCACGCCCCCGCCCGTGCATGATTCAGCGGTAGTGATCCATAAGCGTTTATCCGTTAAAATAGCTCCTAATTTCGCAGCAAGTGTTTTAATCTCTTGATGTAATTCCATATTCAGCCTTTGGGTAAATACATGTCGTTTGATCTTTATGCTCCACACACTATAAAACAACAAACACCGATGATGCAGCAGTATCTAAAAATAAAAGCCGAGCATCGCGATATTTTATTGTTTTATCGTATGGGTGATTTTTACGAACTCTTTTTTGATGATGCTAAACGTGCAGCTCAACTTCTTGATATTTCTCAAACTCATCGCGGTAAAGCCGGTGGCGATCCTATTCCTATGGCCGGCGTACCTTATCACGCAGTAGAAAATTACCTAGCACGCCTTGTACAAATGGGTGAATCGGTTGCTATTTGCGAACAAATAGGCGACCCAGCAACCAGCAAAGGTCCGGTAGAGCGTAAAGTCGTGCGCATTGTAACACCCGGTACTATTTCCGATGAAGCCTTACTGCAAGAGCGCCAAGATAACTTACTCACAAGTGTGTGGCAAAATAAACACGGTGTTTACGGCATTGCCTACCTCGATATTAACTCAGGCCGTTTTAATGTACTTGAAGTGAATACTGACGAAGCATTTAGCTCAACACTGCAACGCCTCGCGCCAGCAGAACTGCTTTACAGTGAAACGTTTGCCAATATTCACTTAATCGAACATATTAAAGGGGCTCGCCGTCGCCCAGAATGGGAGTTCGATTTAGACACCGCACAACACCTCTTATGCGATCAATTTGGCACCAAAGATCTAGTTGGCTTTGGGGTTGATAAAGCCCATTGCGCTCTGATTGCAGCGGGCTGTTTAATGCAATATGTAAAAGACACTCAACGCATTGCTCTGCCACATATTCGCGCCATTACCCTTGAGCAAAACGAACACGCAGTGATCTTAGATGCTGCAACCCGTAAAAACTTAGAGCTCACTGTTAACCTCTCTGGAGGCTATGAAAACACCTTGGCACAGGTGCTTGATAAAACCGCTACAGCAATGGGGTCTCGTTTATTAAAACGCCGAATTCATACCCCTGTGCGCAGTAAAGATGAGCTTAACTCACGCCTAAATGCGATTAGTGCGATCATCGATGCTCAACTGTGCGGCGAACTGCACGAATCATTAAAACAAATTGGTGATATTGAGCGAGTTATCGCGCGCCTTGCATTGTGCACAGCCAGACCTCGTGACTTAACGCGTTTACGTAGTGCATTACAAGCGCTGGCACCACTGCATGAGCTACTTAATGATGCCAGCGATCCACGCATTAACCAGATCATCGCACAGTCACAAGAATTACCAGCGCTGCAAGATCTCCTAGAACGCGCAGTCATTGAAACACCACCGGTACTTATTCGTGATGGGGGAGTTATTGCCCCAGGCTATAATAGTGAGTTAGATGAATGGCGTGCGCTTAGCCAAGGCGCAACCGATATCCTTGAAAAACTGGAAGAGCGCGAGCGTGAACGCACAGGCATCAGCACCTTAAAAATTGGCTACAACAAGGTGCATGGCTTCTTCATTGAAGTTAGCCGTGCTAATTCACACTTAGTCCCTGCTGATTATATTCGTCGTCAAACATTAAAAAATAACGAACGCTATATCATTCCTGAGCTAAAAGAGCATGAAGACAAAGTACTCGGTAGCCAATCAAAAGCGTTGGCTCTCGAAAAACAACTTTATGAACAACTATTTGAATTTATAGCACCGCATATTGAGCAGCTACAAACGATGGCTGCGGTACTGGCTGATTTAGACGTTCTTAATAATTTAGCTGAACGTGCGCAAGCGCTCAACTACGCCAAACCAACACTGTGTGATAACGACAATATAAGCATAAAGCAAGGGCGTCATCCCGTTGTTGAGCAAGTAATGAAAGACCCCTTTATTGCCAACCCTGTCGAGTTAAGCAACGACCGTAAGATGTTGATCATCACAGGGCCAAACATGGGGGGTAAATCAACCTATATGCGTCAAACTGCGTTAATTGTACTCATGGCACATATTGGGTCTTATGTCCCTGCTGACAGCGCAGAAATTGGCAATATTGACCGCATTTTTACGCGTATTGGCGCAAGTGATGATTTAGCATCAGGGCGTTCAACCTTTATGGTTGAAATGACAGAGACAGCGACCATTTTAAACAATGCCACGGCGCAATCTTTGGTCTTGATGGATGAAATAGGACGCGGTACTTCGACCTATGATGGCCTGTCTCTCGCCTATGCTACGGCCGATTATTTAGCCTCAAAAATTGCCGCAAAAACCTTATTCGCCACCCATTATTTTGAGCTAACTGAACTGGCCGAGCAGCAGCAAGGATTGGTTAATGTTCACCTAGATGCGATTGAGCATAACGACACTATTGCCTTTATGCATACCGTGCTTGAAGGTGCAGCAAGTAAAAGCTTTGGTTTACAAGTTGCCGCGCTTGCCGGTGTACCAAAAGCCGTTATTCAGCAAGCAAAGCAAAAACTAAAAATGCTTGAAAATCATCAGCCTGTTACAGCCCCTGTGCAACAACAGCAAGCACTGGCGTTTGACAATGAACCCTCTGAACTTGAGCTAACTTTACAGCAGCTCGACCCAGACAGTTTAACACCAAGACAAGCACACCAGCTGTTATACCAATTAAAAGATTTACTTTAATTGCGTGCATAAAAAAAGCTGACAATATGTCTAATGCAGATCAGTTAAGCATATTTTTATGATCACTTGACTGATCTTTTCATAGCTTCACAATCCGATATTAGAAATAGTATCGGATTTTTTTTATGTCTCTAATTCAACACTTTGATGATATGTCCTCCTTTTTAGATGATGTACATACACTCGACAAACTTAAGCAGGTTCTTGACCCTGATATTCTTGAACAAGCATTTGAACATGCGGGAGTTGCCACTGTTCGTAAAAGGCGGTTACCGCTAGAAGCTATTATGTGGTCTGTAATTGGTATGAGTTTATTCCGAAACGAAACTG